>JAFVAO010000065.1 GCA_017480445.1 Lachnospiraceae bacterium | reverse complement strand
GAGGAGACCGGTTTGCGACAGGGAATCTCGCTTTTTTTCTCGTTGGGCAATGCCATGTCCGGCTTTCTGATGGCTTATAACTGGAATATCATGTGGCTGGACGCAGTGATCCTGCTGCCGCTGATCCTATGGGGACTGGAGCGCCTGGTAAAAGAAGGCAAACCGTTTTTGTACTGTTTGACATTGGCGGTATCTATATGGAGCAATTTCTATCTCTCGATGATGATCTGTATGTTTCTGGTGCTGTATTTTGGCTATCTGCTTCTGACAGGGCAGTCGGATATGCAGGCGCGAAACGGCGGCTGGAGACGGGCAGTGCGGGAGTTTGTTGTGTTTTCACTCTTGGCGGGCGGAATCGCAGCGGTATTGCTAGTGCCGGAGATTTGCGCGCTGGCGGCGACGGATTTTGGCGCAATGGATGCAGCAGATCCCTCCGGGCAGTATTTTGCGGTGCTGGATGTGTTCGCCAGACACTGTATGGATATCAGACCAATGCATCTGGATAATCACTGGCCGAATGTTTATTGCGGTGTATGTGCGTTTTTGCTCGTACCGCTGTATGCGGTAAATGATCGGATCCCGATGCGCAGACGGTTTGGGCTGCTTGCGCTGATCGGCTTTTTCCTGTTTAGTTTTGAGACGCCGGCGCTGGATCTGGTCTGGCATGGGATGAATTATCCGGATGGCATGCCGGCCAGACAGTCGTTTATCTATATTTTGCTGGTGATTGTGTTGTGTCATGAGGGTGTCGTGCATATGGATTTCGCTGATTCGGGGCAAAAATGGCGTGTATCCGGCGCGTATCTGGCGGATATCGGGCTGCTTTTCTTTGTATGGCGGTGCGCGAAGGAGAGTGGGATTGAAGCGGCGGATGTCATTTTGACAGGTGTGTTTGTAACGATCTATGCAGTCCTCATGATGCTGGCTTATCTGCGCCAAAATATGCAGGAGCGGCGGCTTCTGTTGTTTGTGGCAGTGATAGTCATGCTGTTGGAGACGCAGATTAACGCGGTGGAGACCAATGTGATCAGTTCCAAGTGGGGAGAGCACATGGATCCGACGGCTGCGAGAACACTCTATGTGCAGGCGACAACGCAGGAGCAGGGAATTGTGAGGGCGGAGATATTCGACCGGGAGATGTTTAACGAGGGCATACGTGCGCAGTACCCGTCCGCATCGCTGTTTTCATCCACGCAGAATTCGGTTGTGCGGGCATTTTATGAGCGATTGGGTATGCGTTACAATAAAGTATTCTACGGCTTTGAGGGAAACACGCCATTTTCCGCGGCGCTTTTGAATGTGCAGTACATGTTCGGCGCAAACGGCGGTTACGAAAATACGCTGTACACGGTCGCAGAGCAGAAGGGGGATGTCTGGCTGTACAAGGCAAATGGCAGTCTGCCCTTTGGTTATGTGGCGCCGGTGGGCTATGATCTGGAAGGGGACGCTGAGGGACTGGTGCTTCAGAATCAGCTGGTGCATGCACTGGACATCGAGGAGGAACTGTTTGCGCTATGTGAGACGGCAATAGACGGAGATGCAGTGACCTTTGAAGCGGCGCAGGAAGGGCTCTACTATGCAGTCCTCACGACAGACGGGATCGAAAAGGTTTCCCTGCGGGGCGTGAACGTATCCGGTATGGGCTGGAATACACAGTATCTGCATCAAAATTCGGTCATCTACTTGGGGCAAATGGCCGCTGGACAGCAGGGACGTATCGCGAATGCGGATACCGGCGAGGAGGCCAGGCAGATGTCCGCGCTTGTCTACCGTCTGAACGAGGACGTCCTGGCGCAGGCGCTTTCCAAGCTGTCGGAACAGCATTTGGAGAATGTGACCTACGACAGTACGCACATAAACGGTGAACTCAATCTGGCGCAAGCCGGCCGTCTGATTTTAAGCGTGCCCTATGAGAAGGGCTGGCAGGTGCGTGTAAACGGTACGCGCGTGGAGCCGGAGACGTTTGGCGGGGCGTTCTTCGCGCTGGATCTGGAGCCCGGGGCGTATGTGTTGGAGATGCGCTATGTACCTTATGGGTTCTATGCAGGAGCGGGGATCAGTCTCTTGAGTGTGGTACTATTGGTGGTGCTATGGATTGCAAGAAAAGGTGTAAAAAAGCAATGACCCGAAAAGTTGGCCAAGGATAATATTAAACGTCAGATACAATGGATTCGGGCGGCGTTGAATGTAAAATAAGAGTATGACGTGAAGGGCTTATTGCTTTTGCGCAAGCTGCGCCTGTAGCTTAGCAATAAGTTTGTCCCTCTCAGCGAGAGCATTGTCTTTCGCAGCGATGGTGGCATCCTTTTCAGTAATGGCAATATCTCTTTCGGCAATGGCAGTTGCCACTGCATTTCGCAAGCTGTCATTCTCTTCCTGCAGCTCTGTCACCATTAAGCGTTCTGTATTGCGATCCATGATATAGAGTGCTTCTGAAAACATATTTAACAACACCTCCGGGTCCTTGGTGAACTCCACAATCTCCCTGTAAATGGGGATGAATTCGGGGAATTCGGTGATCAAGTTTCGAATGGCATTTATATCTGTCGAGGACAGGAACATGAGCCATACGTCCAGCGGACTGCTGGATGTATCTACATTATGGATGTTTTGCCGGAAGATGTCAAGGCACAGGAAGAAATCTTCGTGGAGTCCGGTGTGCCCTTGCATGATGTTGGTATCAAATGTCATGTAGCGGTGGTGACGGTACCGATCAGGAAGCTCGCGGAAGCATTTGGCGCTTTGCTCCATCAGTACGATGCAGAAGACCTTCTTCATTACCTTGAAGCTGAATGTATTCTTCAGGCGCGACTTGAGGCTGTTGTACTGACGCATGATCATATCTGCGCTGTAACAGTCGCTCCGCTCGATGGGGAATTTGTACCCGATCTTCTGCATCTCGATGTCGGCATAATCGCCACTGTCCAGTACCACCAGAATATCCATGACAACGAAGCTGCCTCTTTCCGTAAGCTGCGAGCCCTCGCGGGGCAGGATCTGGACGATTTTCACAGATCGGCCGAAGATGGCAGTGAGCAGCGCTTCAACGCGCTCGCGGTGTATTTCCGGATCAAAGATACGACGAAATACCGCATCTGAGGTGATGGGAAGCCCGTTTTGCCCCAGAAAGAAGCCGATAATCATTTCCTGCGTCTCCTCCGACAGTTGATTGAAAGTGCTCCAGAGCGCATCGCTGCTTTTCAGGTGCCGGATCACCGCAGGACGGTCAGGAAAGTTCGGGAAAATGTTGGAAATGTCAGGTGTGTTGGATTGTTTTCTCATAGATATGTTCCTCCTTGGTTTTAGATGAGATTGTGACGGGATAGTAGAGCTTAGAACAGTGCTGTGCAGAGCCACGCGGTGGCGACATATGAAAACGGCAGGCAACGGCGTGGTAAGCTGTATTGTAATAAAAACAAAGTGCATCTCTGCACGGCAACCTGTTCACTTCAATAATTGGGAATATTTGGCTGAAACAGCCGGACGGTCTGCTGACCGATATGCTATATCGTAATATGATTTAGGGATAATGTCAATAGAGAAAAAGTAAGATGCAGATGTTTTTGCGATGAGGGGGACGTGTTTCAGGTATAGCGGGAAATTGGGTGTTATGGATCACAAGTCAAAGATATATTTTTCAGAATTGTTCGAAAAGTGCGCGCTGAAAATAGAAAATTGACAAAATACGCACAAATCTACTGTTTTTTCATTGCAATTTTTCTTCCGATGTGTTAGAATAGAACTGTGTCATGGGGGGAGTGTCTGCTTTCCCGGGGATAGGGGGAAGTGCGCGGAAGGAAGGATGTACGATGAGCAGTGTACAATTATTGGATAAGACCAGAAAAATTGGGAAGCTTCTGCACAATAATAATTCCAGCAAGGTCGTGTTTAACGATATCTGCAAGGTGATGCGTGAGATTTTGAATTCCAATGTCCTCGTGATCAGCCGCAAGGGCAAGGTGCTGGGCGTGGGAGAGGCCGACGGCGTGGAGGTGATCACGGAGCTGATCAATGAGAGCGTGGGCGGTTTTATCGATGCTATGCTCAATGAGCGCCTGCTTGGCGTGCTTTCCACGAAGGAGAATGTCAACCTGGAGACGCTGGGCTTTGAGAGTGAGGACATCAAGAAGTTTCAGGCGACCATCGCTCCCATCGAGATCGCGGGAGAGCGCCTGGGGACACTGTTTATCTACAAGTGCAATGAGCAATATGACATCGACGATATCATCCTCTGTGAGTACGGTACCACGGTGGTGGGGCTGGAGATGCTGCGCGCCGTGAACGAGGAGAATGCAGAGGAGAGCCGCAAGGTTGCAGTCGTGAAGTCGGCGATCAGTACGCTGTCCTTCTCGGAGATGGAGGCGATCACCCATATCTTCGACGAGCTGGGCGGCATGGAGGGTATCCTGGTGGCCAGCAAGATCGCGGATCGCGTGGGGATCACCCGCTCGGTGATCGTGAACGCCCTGCGCAAGTTCGAGAGCGCCGGTGTGATCGAGTCCCGTTCCTCCGGCATGAAGGGTACCTACATCAAGGTGCTGAACGATGTGGTGTTCGACGAGATCGAGGAGCTGAAGCGCCAGAACAAGCGCACGTAGCGGCGCGGAGGTCGTTGCAGACACGCAGTGCACGTGCGATATACAACTACATATTAACGGATTGATGAAGTAAAAGGATTTATTGTGATACAGTAAATCCTTTTTGCCATTTTTCCATCCTATTTTTGGAAAAAACACAACATGATGTATTTTTCAAAAAAAGACAAAAAATATATTGTGTTTTCAGCGAAATTCACTATAATAGAATAGAGTGGGTCTGTTCTACCCATGAAAGGAGAGTACGATGATCAACACCAACGCATTTGACTACATCAACGTATTGGACAAGGCGGCCGACGCCAGCTGGCTTCGGAACGAGGCGATCTCCAATAATATCGCGAACGTGGACACGCCGAACTACAAGCGGCAGGATGTGGCGTTTGAGTCGGAACTGAAGAAGGCGTTAGGCTACAATCGCTACCAGACGATGGACGACAAGGTGGCGCATATCAAGACGAGCCGGCTGAATCCGCAGGTCTATACGGATTATGCCGATTTTTCCTATCGCTTGGACGGCAACAATGTGGATATTGAGAATGAAAATATCATGCTGGCGGAGAACCAGCTGAAGTACCAGGGACTGATGGCGAGTATCAAACAGGAGTTTCAGAATTTGGAGGCGGTGATTAAATAATGGGCATGTTTTCATCTTTTAACGTAAATGCATCCGGTATGACCGCGCAGCGGCTGCGTATGGACATTATCTCCGAGAACGTGGCCAATGCCAACACGACCCGCACAGAGGACGGGACGCCGTATGTGCGGAAGGTGGTGACCTTTGCGCAAAAGGGCGAGGACCGCACGGGGAATTTTCACAAGATCTTAAAGGGCGCGACAGCTGCCTATGTGGGACAGGGCGTCAAGGTGAACGGGATCTATGAGGACAAGACGTCGGAGCAGAATCTGGTGTACGATCCGTCCCATCCCGACGCGGACGAGAACGGCTACGTATGGTACCCCAATGTCAATATCGTGACCGAGATGACGAACCTGATTGACGCCAGCCGCGCGTACGAGGCGAATGCGACGGCTTTCAACGCCAGCAAGAACATTGCACAGCAGGGGCTGCAGCTGAATCAGGGTTAATTAAAGGAGAATATTTATGGATATTTCGGCGATTGCTTCGCTCAGCGGGCTGAGCGGTACATCGGGCTCTAATGCGGTGGAACGGGTTCCGTCGCTGACGGGAGCGCTTGCGGAGAAAACGGGACAGGTGGACGGCAATATGTTCAGCTCGCTGTTAAACACGGCGATCGAGAACATCAAGACCACCAACAGTTATCTGTCCGATGCGGAGAATGAGGAGATCAAGTTTGCGCTGGGCGAGACGGACAACACCCATGATCTGACGATCGCGCTGGAGAAGGCCTCCACCGCGCTGCAGTATACTGTCGCCATCCGCGACAAGCTGCTGGACGCCTATAAGGAGCTCATGCAGATTCAGATTTAATGACAGAAATACACATACAGGAGAAATACCATGCCGGAAAGATTGCAACAAATCTTACAGAGGGTATTGGACTGGTGGAACAAATTCACCTCACGCCAGAAGACGATCATCATCGCGCTGGCGGCCACGGTCATCTTTGCCTTTGCCATTGTCATATATGTGACTTCACAGCCCAAATATGTGGACCTGATCACCTGCGATAACGCTGCCAAGGCAGCGGAGGTGCAGTCCCTGTTGGACGGTGCGAACATCAACTATAAAGCGTCTCCGGACGGCTTAAAGTTCAGCGTGGAGTCCAGCCAGTATCAGACGGCGGTCTGGACGCTGGGTTCCTCCGGCTACGGCGCGGATGAATACACGGTACAGCAGGCATTAAACGGCAGCATCTCCACGACGGCGTCGGACAAGGAGAAGTTGACCATTCAGGCCTACCAGAGCAGATTGGCGAAGACCCTGGCGACCTTTTCCAATATCAAGAAGGCGGAAGTGTACTTGAATATTCCGCCCGACAACAGAACATTGATGCGTGAGAAGCAGGAGTCGAGCGCATACATACAGCTGGAGCTGGACGGCACATTTACGTCCGCCAACGCCGCCAATGTGGCGCGGGCGGTGGCTACCTGGCTGGGCAACGCCACCACCTCCAATATCACGATTCTGGATTCGGACGGCAACCTGCTGTTCGCGGGCGGCGACGATTACTCGAGCGCGGGCATCGCGGGTTCCATGCAGGAATTGCAGAATCAGGGTCAGTCCATGGTGGCATATCAGGTCAAAAGCGTGCTGCTGGGCACAAAGCAGTTCAGCAATGCTGAGGTGACCTGCAGCCTGGATATGGACTACTCGAATTACGAGGAAACCGCGAAGAAATACACCGTGGAGGACGGGCGTGAGGAAGGATACCTTGCCCATCGGGAGACCTTTGAGTCGGAGGGCTCCAACAGTGGCTCCTATGTGCCCGGAACGGATTCCAACAATGAGAATGTCTATGTGACGCCGGACACGAATAATTCCTCCTCCACGCAGAACGAGAAGCTGGAGGATTTCCTGCCCAACGAGGATATCCGCTATAAGATCACACCGGCGGGCGCGATCAATTACAACAATTCCAGCATGTCCATCTCCCTGATCCGCTACAAGGAGTACAAGGAGGAGGAGGTCAAAAAGCAGGGATTGCTGGACGGCATCACCTGGGATGAATTCAAGATCAACAACGCAGCGGAGACGAAGCTGGAGGTGGATCCGGACTATTACGCGATGGCGCAGAACGCGACCCGCATCCCGCAGGCCAATATCACGATCATGGCGTTTGAATATCCGGTGTTTGTGGACAAGGAGGGTCTGTCCAACACGGATTATACCAATATCGCAAGCTTTGTCATGCTGTTCGTGATCTTAGGACTGCTGGCGTTTGTGATCCTGCGGAGTATGGGCAGCAGGAAGAAGCAGGTGGAGGAAGAGGAAGAGCTCTCCGTGGAGAATCTGCTGCAGTCCACAGCGGAGGCTGCGCTGGAGGACATCGATGTGGAGTCCAAGTCTGAGACGAGAAAGATGATCGAAAAATTTGTGGACGAGAATCCCGAGGCGGCTGCGGCGCTGCTGCGCAACTGGCTGAGCGAGGACTGGTAAGCAGACGGAGCAGGAATCCCGGAACGGTTGGCAAAGCCGGATCTGTCGGCAGGGCAGGGAAGGCTGACAGGGATGAGATAGAAGAAGGAGAGTACGGATGGCAACGAGAATGTCGGAGGGCAATGAGGTAACCGGTCTGCAGAAAGCTGCGATCCTGTTGATCGCGCTGGGACCGGAACGGTCGGCGGGACTGTTTAAGCATCTGAAGGAGGATGAGATCGAGGAGCTGACGCTGGAGATCGCGAACACCCGCAGCGTGACGCCACAGCTAAAGGACGATGTGATCAATGAGTTCTATGAGGTCTGCCTGGCGCAGCAGTACATTGCGGAGGGCGGTATCGGCTATGCGAAGGAGCTGTTGGACAAGGCACTGGGCACCGAGAAGGCGATGGCGGTGATCGGCAAGCTGACGGCATCTCTGCAGGTGAAGCCGTTCGAGTTTGTGCGCAAGACGGATGCTTCTCAGCTGATCAACTTCATTCAGGACGAGCACCCGCAGACGATTGCGTTGATTTTGTCCTATCTGTCACCCAATCAGTCCGCGATGATCGTGTCGGCGCTGGCACCGGACAGACAGGCCGAGGTGGCCAAGCGTATCGCGATGATGGATCGCACCAGCCCCGATGTCATCAAGGAGGTGGAGAAGGTGCTGGAGTCGAAGCTGGCAAATCTGGTGAACCAGGATTACACGGTGATCGGCGGCGTGGATGCAGTGGTAGAGATTTTGAATACGGTAGACCGCGGTACAGAGAAGCACATCATGGAGACGTTGGAGATCGAGGAGCCGGAGCTGGCAGACGAGATCCGCAAGAAGATGTTTGTGTTCGAGGATGTACTGCTTCTGGACGACCGTGCGATCCAGCGTGTGCTGCGTGATGTGGACAACAACGATCTGGAGATCGCGCTGAAGGGCGCGAACGAGCAGGTGCAGACGGCGATCTTCAACAACCTGTCCAAGCGTCTGGCGACGATGATCAAGGAGGACATGGACTTTATGGGACCTGTCCGTATGAAGGACGTAGAGGAAGCACAGCAGAAGATCGTAAATATTATCCGCAAGCTGGAGGATGCCGGAGAGATCATTATTTCCAGAGGCGGAGGTGATGAGATCATTGTCTAATCTGTTGAAGATGGGATTCGCCAATGTGCAGTCGTCCGAGAAGCGGATGATTGACACCAACGAGCTGGTGGCAAGGCGGATTGAAGAGCTGGCGGCGAAGATGGTACAGCCGGAGAATGCCGGTTTCCTCGAGGGAGAAGAGATGCCCGCGGAGGGAGACGACGGTTTCTCGCTGGGGCTTTTTGCGGAGCAGATCGAAGGGCTGCTCGCGGATGACGATGCGGACGGCGCCGGTCAGGGGAATGTGATCAAGGCGTCCGGTGCAGGACAGGAGCCCCGGGAGCCGGAGGTCAGTAGCGCAGCTGCGGAAGCATTGGCGGAGGAGACGCTGAACAAGGCCAGACAGGAGGCGGATGCGCTGCTTGCCCAGGCCAGGGCACAGATCGAAGAAGAGCGGGAGAGCACGCTTGCCCAGGCCAGAGAGAAGGGCTATCAGGAGGGCTGCCAAAAGGCGGAGCGGGAATACGAGGCCGCGAAGCGGGAGCTTGCGCAGAAGGAGCAATCGCTGCAGGCGGAGTTTGACAAAATGGTGGACACATTGGAGCCGGAGCTGGTGGATGCGCTGAGCGGCGCGTTCGAGCATCTGATCGGCGTGGAGCTGTCCTCTTATCGCAATATTTTGATCCATATGCTCACCTGCGCGTTTCGCAATATCGAGGGCAGGGATTTTCTGGTGCATGTATCGCCGGAGGATTACCCGTACGTGAGCATGGAGAAAAAGCAGCTGGAGACGGCGATTACGGCTTCGAACGCCACGTTGGAGATCGTGGAGGATATGACGCTGGGTCACAATGACTGTATCATTGAGACGGAGGGCGGTATTTTTGATTGCGGACTGGGCACACAGATGGCGGAGTTGAAACGAAGACTGAAATTGTTGTCCTATGAAAAATAATCGTCTGTGCGGCCGGCAGAACGGAGGTTTTTTTGGAAGCACCGCAGATTGATTTCGGAAAATATCAAAAACTGGCAGATCGGACCTTTTTCAAAAAAATGGGGAAGATTGTCAATGTGGTCGGCTTGACCATGGAGTCGGCGGGGCCGGATGCGAAGCTGGGGGATCTGTGCAGGATCCTGCCGGAGGAGGGCAGCGGCTATCCGCCGATTTTGGCAGAGGTGATCGGGTTTAAGGATAAAAAGACCCTGCTCATGCCCTGCGACAATGTGGAGGGGATCGGTCTGGGCTGTATCGTGGAAAACACGGGCTTTCCGCTGACGGTGACGGTGAGCGACGCGCTCCTGGGGAAGACTCTGAACGGGCTCGGGCGACCGACGGACGGCTCGGTTCTCACGGGGATGGAGTATCCGGTGGATGCCAATCCGCCGGATCCGATGGATCGCGCGATCATCGACCAGATCCTGTCGCTCGGCGTGCGCGCGGTGGACGGGCTGATCACCATCGGCAAGGGACAGAGAATCGGTATCTTTGCCGGATCCGGCGTGGGCAAATCGACGCTCATGGGTATGTTCGCGCGCAATACCAAGGCAGACATCAATGTCATCGCACTGATCGGCGAGCGAGGCAGAGAGGTGCGGGAGTTCATCGAGCGGGACTTGGGCGAAGAGGGCATGAAGCGCTCTGTGGTGGTGGTGGCCACCTCGGACAAGCCTGCGCTGGAGCGCAAGAAGGCGGCTATGACGGCGACGGCCATCGCGGAATATTTCAGAGACCAGGGCAAGGATGTGCTGTTGATGATGGACTCGCTGACACGTTTCTCCATGGCGCAGCGTGAGATCGGTCTGGCCAGCGGCGAGCCGCCGGTGACGCGGGGTTATCCGCCCAGTGTGTACGCGGAGATGCCGCGGCTTCTGGAGCGCGCCGGCAGAGACGCCAAGGGCTCTATCACGGGGCTGTACACCGTGCTTGTGGACGGCGATGATTTTAACGAGCCGATCACGGATACGGCGCGAAGCATCCTGGACGGGCATATCATGCTGAACCGTAAACTGGCACACAAGAACCATTATCCGGCGATCGATGTGCTACAGAGTATTTCCCGATGCATGAGTCAGGTGGCGGACAAGGAGCACAAGGCTGCGGCGGGCAAACTGCGCAATATCCTGGCGACCTACAACGAGGCGGAGGATCTGATCAATATCGGCGCGTACAAGAGCGGCAGCAATCCGGCCATTGACTACGCGGTGAGCAAGATCGACGAGGTGAATGAGTTCCTCTGCCAGAGCACGGACGAAAAGGTGGATTTCGAGGAGAGCTCCAAGCGGATGAAGGCAATGTTTATGTGAGATAAGAGGGTAGTATGTCCAAATTTGTATACAAGCTCCAGAATGTCCTGAATCTGAAGCTGAAAATGGAGGATCAGGCCAAGCAGGCGTTCTCGACGGCCCAGGCCAGGTTGAACGACGAGGAGGAAGCGTTGCAGGCGCTGCAGCAGCGGAAACGTGTGTATGAGGAGCGCGCGAAGACGCTGTTGTCCGGCGTTTTGCAGGTGCGGGAGATCGAGAGCAATAAAAACGCCATTCTGGTGATGGACGGGTTTATCGCGAACCAACGCACGAAGGTGGAACAGGCCAGAATGCGGGTGGAACAGGCCAGAGAGCAGATGATGGTGGCCATGCAGGAGCGGAAGACCCAGGAGATCCTGCGGGATCGGGCGTTTGAGGAATTCTTACGCGAGGAGAACCGCGCGGAGAGCAAGGCAATTGATGAGTTGACCAGTTATGTATACGGTCAGAAGGCAGAGGTGTAGGAACGATGGCGGCACAGAAGTCACCGCAGGAGATCGCGGCAGCAGAAGAAAAAAAGAAACTGCAGGATGAGAAGCGGCAGCTGAAAAACGAGCAGAAGGCACAGAAGAAAGAGGCGAAGCGCAGGGCGAAGGAAATCGCCAAGAAGGAGAACGAGCTCGATGACGAGGATGAGGGCGGCGGTATCGGAACGTTTCTGATCACGCTGTTCATCGTTGCGCTCTGGCTTGTGGTGATCGTCGTGGTGATCAAGATGGACGTGGGTGGCTTCGGCAGCTCGGTGCTCACGCCGGTGCTGAAGGATGTGCCGGTGCTGAACCGGATTTTGCCGGGCAATTCGCTCACGGAGACGGCGGACAAGGAGAGCTATGGCGGCTACACCAGTCTGCGGGATGCCGTGGATCAGATTGAGCGGCTCGAGAAGCAGCTGGAGCAGGTGCAGAATGAGAATCAGACGAAGGACGCGGATCTGAACACGCTCAAGGCGGAGGTGCTGCGTCTGCAGGAATTTGAGAAAAAACAGGTGGATTTCCAGCGTATCCGCAACGAGTTCTACGAGGAAGTGATCTATGCGGAGAACGGTCCGGGGCCGGAGGAGTATCTGAAGTACTACGAGTCGATGGATCCCACCACGGCGGAATTTTTGTACAAGCAGGTCGTGGCGCAGCAGGAGGAGGACAAGAAGGTACAGGAGTATGCGTCCACCTACGCGCAGATGAAACCAAAGGCAGCTGCGGCGGTGTTTGAGAAAATGACGGGGGATCTGCAGCTGGTGGCGGATATTCTGCAGGCGATGAACGCGGAGAGCAGGGCGAACATCATGAACGCCATCGACCCGGAGGTGGGGGCGAAACTTACAAAAATTATGAATCCGGAGTCTTAATTATCGGGGGAGTCGCGTCGATATAAAAATTGGTAATTCATTTTTGGAACGAAAGGAGGCGTGCAATGGCAACATCAGTCAAAGGGGTTGGCAGTGTGATGGATCTGTCCGCAGCAGCGGCGAATATGACGGTGAATGCGGCGAAGAACGCGTCGGGAGATTTTCAGTCGGTGTTCAACAGCCAGAGCGGCATGAGCGATGCGGCGGCGAAAAGCAAACCGACCAAACCGCGGGACGACGCGGCGAAGCCAGGCGAGGATCTGAGAGCCGACAGACACAGGGAGAACAAGGTCAAGAAGCCGGATGCAGAGCAGACGAAGACACAGGATGACCTGTCTGAGGAGGATTTGGAGAAGGTTTCCGAGGCGGTAGGCGCAGCGGCACAGGAACTGATCGAGCAGATCGCGGACACCTTCGGTATCACGGAGGAGGCGGTGACGGATCTCATGGATCAGATGCAGATGGCGCCGGAGGATCTGTTCAATCCGGAGCAGCTGAGCAATCTGCTTCTGCAGGTAAGCGGAGAGCCGGATTCCCTCTCACTCATCACCAATGAGCAGCTCTACAGCGATTTCCAGATGCTGATGGAGGAGGGCAGACAGACGTTTGAGGCTGTGAGCGAGGAGCTCGGCATGACACCGCAGGAGCTTGCGCAGGTGATCGACGAGGCAGCGGATGGCCTTCAACCGGATGAGCATCCGGAGCTTCCCGCGATGGACAGTGGTGCGCCCGGGGCAGTCGAAGCGCAGAAAACGGAGCAGCCGCAGGCGAGATCCGACGGACACGAAGCCGGCGCTGACAGACAGACGAGACACGGCGGACACGGGGAAGGCTCGAATCTGGTGCTGGAAACCATGCGTGAGCAGCAGTTTGATCCGCAGGTGGCGGACGCGGCACAGGCGGCGGAAGCGGAGAGACCCGACACACAGAACATCATGCGGCAGATCATGG
>JAFVAO010000064.1 GCA_017480445.1 Lachnospiraceae bacterium | reverse complement strand
CCAGCTGCCCAATTGCCAGATCCAGCTGCCTGACACATGCGATCCGACCCTGAACTGTCCTGCCGATTGCCAACCGTAGGATGCACAACCGGATGAGCAGAAACACGACGAAGCCAAACCTGTAGACGAGAAAACCGACGAGCAGAAGCAGGACGAGAACAAGCCTGCGGACGCAAAACCTGACGAGCAGAAGCAGGACGAGAACAAGCCTGCGGACGCAAAGCCTGACGAGCAGAAGCAGGACGAGAACAAGCCTGCGAACACCAAGCCTGACGAGCAGAAGCAGGACGAACAGACTCCTACTTACCACGCTTACGTGCTCCGCATCGTGGAGTTGGTCAATGAGGCGCGTGCAGAGGCCGGCTTACAGCCTGTCACGCTCAAGGCGGATGTCACCGCTGTGGCACAACTGCGCGCCAATGAGATCATCACCAGTTTCTCTCATACCCGTCCCAACGGAAGCAGCTGCTTCACTGCCCTCTCCCAGGCCGGTGTCAGCTACCGCGGTGCAGGTGAAAACATCGCCTACGGTCAGAGAAGTCCTGAGGAAGTGATGAACGGCTGGATGAACAGCGCCGGTCACAGAGCCAATATCCTCAATGCAAACTTCACCACCATCGGCGTAGGATATGTGCAGAAAAACGGTGTGAACTACTGGTCCCAGATGTTCACGTACTAAAGTAATCCCTTCCTCTCTCCTGAAGCTTTGTGTAATGCAGGAGCAGCACGACCGGCCTGTCCGATCGTGCTGTTTTTGCCGTTGTCCGCAGTTCATGCCAAATATTGCTCGATGAGACGATCAATTTGTTTCATATCCAACGACGCTTTCCCAGCCTCAAAGGTAAATATTAAATTTACGCCGGGAAAGATTCCGTTTTTTTCATATGCAGCTATTTTCCGTACAGCTTTCTCGCAATACTCCGGATCACCCATCAGACCAAAATGCTCCCAATAATACTCCTGTCTGGTTTTTACATTTAACAGCGTGAAATCCGGATAGACCATACCCATTCCGCTGAGTTTCAGCGGACATTCATAACGATACGGTATACCCTTTAGGTAAAACTTATCTGCCAGAATCTTTTCTGATTTAGAACGTACCCGTTCCCCGCGCTCTGTATAGATTTCCGGCAGTTCCTCCGGAAATGCTTTGCCCACATATGGTTGTTGCTGCCATTGTTGCATGAATTCTTCATTTGACAATCTATACGGTGTAATCAATTTCCTTCGATCTTCTGAACTATGCAAATACAAATCATCCATTTTCTCACCGGATGTTTTGGATAAATATACTTGCATAGCATCCCTCTTCTCTCTGGCTGCAAGCAGTAATTTTATATCATACTCTTTTTGCGCAAGTGCACGTATGAGTGCTGCATCCTGCTTCTTTATATAATGACCACATGTATCTTTCGGATCAGTACGCCAATAATAATAAGCATTCCCTCTATTGTGTGTAATTCTGAGTGTTCCTTTCGGCGCCTTCTCCAACTGCTTTTCCAAATACTTGATCAATTTATCAAGTTTCTGAACTTCCTCCTGCATCTCTTCGTTGATTTTCTCATAATCAATCATATAAGTACTCCTTTCTGTAAAACAATTGCTTACAATGTAAATGTTTATCATGTGAAATGTGTGAATCTATTGCAGGGAGAAAATCAGATAACATTTTAATAAAGCTAGCTTTTAGCTGAACTTTTATCTGTCTATGTGACCTGTTTATCTCCACATACAAGCTAAAAAGGGGACAGATGCTAAATATAGCTGATTATTTGTTGCATTTTAGCTTGAATTCAGCAAAAAATTAGGATCAATTTCATGAATAATGCTTTTTTAGCCTGTCTCGTTACGAATCAATACTATAAAATGGGAATTTGGGTAAGCTAAGAATCTTTACATTTAGAATTTTAGCCGATTGCCCAGACAAAACAAAATGTGATTGCCCAGACAAAATAGAAAAAGTATAAGTCAACGTGTCCTTGCAGACGCAATTTCTATCATAAAGGCTCTACTGTAGGAGACAGCTTCGCCATCCCCTACAATAGACATCACCCCATGCACTTTATCTTGTGAGAAACACTGACCGATTGTGCTTCAATAGTTGCGCTTCACCGATTGCATTTCAGCGGTTGCGCCTCACCGGTTGCATTTCACCATTTCCATATTACCGCTTAATATCATAGTTCATATTCATCAGGTTCCGGATCGCCTTCTCGTCATCGGTGATGTTGGCGTCTCCGTGGATCGTATGCTTGATCACGCTGCTGGCTACGGCGAAGTTCACCATATCCATCGGTTTGTAGTTGTGCATGATGGCATAGATCAAACCGGACGCAAATGCATCGCCGCCGCCTACACGATCCAGAATATTGAAGGTGAACAGTTTACTCTCAAAGGTGTGGTTGTCATACCACATATATGCCTTCAGGCTGTTCTCGCTGCCGCTGTGTGCGTAGCGCACGTGTCTCGCGATACACTTTAAGTTCGGATACTTATCAACGAAGGCCTTGAAGATCTCATCCTGCTGCTCATAGGTCGGCTGGAGCGGCACACCATCCTTCCAGTCACCCTTGCTGTGATCGTTTTCATCCTTCCACAAATGATACGGCTCAATTCCCAGAAGCACATCCACATACGGCAGGCATTCCGTACAGAAATCTCTCGCCTCCTCCCAGGTCCACAGCAGGCTCCGGAAATTTCCGTCAAAGCTGACCGTCAATCCTTTGTCCTTCGCAATGCGCAGGCAATCCATGATCAGCTTCCGACAATTTGCACCCAGAGCCGGCGTGATCCCGCTCAGATGCAGCCAGGTAAACTCTCCCAACAGCGCCTCCAGATCCACCTTGGAGAAATCATACTCCGTGATGGCACTGTGTTTTCTGTCATAGGTCACCTTGCTGGCACGGACACCGTAACCGGTCTCCAGATAATAGGTGCCGAGTCTGTGGGTCGGGGTCTCCTCCTGCGTACTCAGGATCACCGGCGTACAGTGCACATCGTTGCTGCGCAGCATTCTCACCGCACTCTTGCCGATACTGTTGTTAGGCACTACCGTGAAAAAGGTACTGTCCACGCCTAAGTTGGCCAGCGCCAGCGCAATGTTGGCCTCGCTGCCGCCATAGCTGACCTCAAAGCTGTTGGCCATCCGGATCTTCTCGTAATTCGGCGGTGTCAGACGCAGCATGATCTCGCCCACTGCCAAAAATTTATTATCTGTATTTTCCGTCAACAAAGGATTTCTATGTTCCATATTCCTCACCTTTCCTGAGAGTACCCGCAGGTTGTCTCTCCTGAGCACCAGCTGACAGCCCCTCATTCGTTTATATATGTATTATACAAAATTCCGGTGATACCCGTCAATATTCCGCGCCCTTATTTTACTTTTATCGTCACCTTCGCCGTCGCGTTCTGAATATGCGCATTCCCGTAATAGTAACTGTAGCGCACATACCCGACAAACTTCTTGCCCTGTATCTGCTCCAGCTCTTCTTCCGTCAGCCCGCTCTTTAGGCGGATGAGCGCCTGCCGCGTGCCGGATTCCTCCGAGATCACCAGCCGGAAATACTTGCTAAAATCATTCGATCTGCCGCCCACATTGGCATTCATCAGCGTCGTGCTGAAATCCGGCACAAAATCCTGCGGCTTGCACTGCAATGTGGCCGCACTGTCCATATTCGCATACAGCGTATAGCTTGTGGCAAGCTTGACTGCGGTGGATTTCGTCACCTTGACCGTGATGGTCGCCGGCTTGCCCATCAGTCTGGTTCCTATGTAGAACGCCACCTTGTACCGATAGGTGCCCGGCTTTAAAGTCTCCTCGTCCGTGACCAGATCGAACCGTCGGTTCGCCGGATCAAAATTCTCCAATGTCAGCGCCGGCGCGTTCTTCGTGATCGCCGCCACATTGATCTTGTCGTAGCTGCCGAAATTGTACTTGTAGGTGAGCCGCTGCGCCGGTATTGTGTAAGCGCCGGTCTCCTCATCCACCTCCAGATTCGTTGCATTGGTGTATTTTTTACTGTAGAGCTTTCCCGACACCAGACTGACCGTCGGCGGATCGTCATATTGGTCGTCCCAGCCATTGTTGGTAAACTCCACCGACCAGTTCTGTGCGGGATTGTCCTTGAGCCACATGGTTACCTCCGCGGTCTTCTGCGTGGGTGTCACCACCAGATATTCACCGTCCCGCTTGGCCGATCCGCCTTTCACGGAGAATTTCCAATCAAACCAGTCCCAGTGATAGCATCCGACGCCACTGACCTTCGCACCTTGCCGGTAGCGGATCTGCGCCCCTCGCAGCGCACTGTAATACACCACGCCGGTGCCCGTGCGCACACCCTCCACACGGAAGCCGTCGCAGGTCACACTGTCAATCGTATAATAGCCGCCGGTAAATTCCGGCATGAGCACATTCAGCTTGAGGGTCTCGGACTTTTTCCCGCCGTCCTTCGTGACGGCTTTGATCGTCACCGCAGACAGCTTCCGGACATACAGCGTCGCCTCCCCGCTCTCTGAGGACTGCTCCACATAGATGCCCGCCGTGCCCTTCGCGTTGTCCGACGGCGTGATATCCACATAGGCATTCATATTGTTGCCGTATTGATCCAATACGATCACTTTGGCTTCATGCACTTTGTCCGCTGTCAGCTCATGTTTGCCCTCATCCTTGCTGCTGACAATCTTCTTGCCGCTTGCATTGGCCAGATAGATCTGCGTGGGAACCAGCGCATCCACCACAATCTGCACATACGCAGTCGCGGTGGTGGTATTGCCCGCGAAATCCGCCGCCGTGATCACGACCGCGATATAGTTCCTGTCTGTGTCGGGGCTCACATAATACCCGCGCTTCACCGTCACCTTCCCGCTCTTGTTCACGGTAACATTATTTTTCACCTTGTCCACCGGATCCGTGACGAAAAATTCTCCGCTGACACTGTCAATGAACGCCGATTTGATCTCGTAGGTAAACTTCTGCGATTTCGCCTTCTGGGTGTTGTAATAGCTGTAACCCACCGGCACCGCGCTGAAGGTGATATCCTTGTTGTTCACCGCCGCCTGCTTGGTGATCCCGCTTGTGTCGATCGAGCTGATCCCCGGCTGCACCGTCAGAGAAAACGATGTGTTGGCCTGGTACATCGTTCCGCCCTGCGGCGTACCCTGCGTGGCAGTCTCTCCGATGCCGGCATAGACCACGATCTTGTAGGTACCCGGTTTCATCGTATAGGCCGAAGAAACGTACAGCTCGTCATTGTCATTGCGGAAGGTACAGGTCAGTCCGCCGCACACGCCGCCGTCACCGTCGTAAGCCACCGCGGTCAGATCATGAATATAGCTGGCTTTTTTGCTGTACTGCACGCTGCCCACCAACACATTTTCCTGTCCGGTGAAGAGCTTGGTCGTTTTCTTTTTAAAACCGATTTTATCCTCGTAATACAGATTCTTGGTCGAGAACTGTTTGGTGACCGTATTGCCGGCAAGCTCTGTATCGATGGGTGTTTTCACATAGGTATTCTCATCCGGCATGACCACCTGATCGGAGACCAGCACCAGTCTTGTGGCAAACTCATAGATACATTGCGTCGGCTCCGACAGCTCTCCGTCATTGACCTTGAGGGATTTGCTCTGTGTATTCTGGTCCGCCTTCTTGGGGATGTAACAATAGACCGGTTCCCGGGGAGAGCCTGCGGGCAGTCCGACACCGAAGTCCACCGCTACCACCTGTACCTCATAATAGACACTTGCCGTGTCCGTTCCGTCGCTGCCGTTCTTGACAGCCGTAAAATTAAGCACTACCTCGTCATAGCCCTGGGCGCTGCTGCCCACGCTGTTCAACTTCAGTCCCGCCTCGCCTGTGAGCTTCGCCTTCCTGCTATCCGCCAGCCGGATCGTATAATCCACCGTGTCCGGATCAACGATCACAAACTCCATATCCTGTGCCGCGGTGAACGTATACCGGTTGGCCGCATCTAACGCCATCGCCGTATACACCTTACCGCCCTTCTCATCCTCGGTCACTAAGACCAGCGCGCTGCCGGGGCGCGTCACCTCGATGGACACCTCGCCGCCCGGCTGTACCAGACCGCCCTGCGCAAGTCCCTCCACGATTCCTTCGCCGGTCACCTGAATCGAGACCGCCTGCTCCTGTCCGTCGCCAGTCCCGGTCTCCGCCTCCACTGCAAGTATATCCGGCTCCTGCTCCGCCGCAAGATCCCCCAGCACCTCCGCCGTCTGTTCCGTCGCAAACGCTGCTGTCGTCTCCGATACCTGCTCCGCCGCGTACACTCCTGTTGCCGAAAAATCAGACAGGGATCCTGTCAGCAATACTGCTGTCAGGATCCCACATATCCATCGTTTACCTCTTTTTTTGCTCATATCGTATTCTCCCATTGCGCGCACGTCGCTTACTGCCTTTATTATACAAAACCCTTGATCTGCGCGTCAACTGAAAAACACGTCAAATGGTCTTTCCCTCGCTATTTTTCCTCAATTTTTTCTGTCTCGATGACAAACTGCACCTTGCCGGTGCGCCCGGGCGCAATGCCGCCGAAGTTCGTATACCGGCCGTCCGCCCGCTTGGCGGCACGCAGCCGGTTGGCGACGCCCTGCAAATCCTTCCCCGCCATGTCCGCCAGCTCCTGGATGCCTTCCTCGTCAAATTCTTTTACGCCGTCCCGAAATTCCTTCACGCCGTCTTTCAGCTCATCATACCCGTCCGTCAGCTCCTGACCGGCCTCCTTCAGTTCGCCCACTCCGCTGTTTAACTTCTCGGAGCCCTTGTACAGCTTGCCGATGCCATCGCTGAAGGCCTGCACACCCTCCGTCAGCTGTGCGCTGCCCTGCGCCAGCTGATCCACAGCAAGCTTTAACTGCGTCATGGACGCGCTGCTCGCCCCCGCCATCGCCGTGTAGGCTGCCCGCAGCATCATTATATCCTCTTTCAGCCCGTCACGCTCACGCTTGGCCGACTCGTCAACCACACCGCTTTCCTTCTCCAGCTGCTCCAGTTTCTCCAGCCGCTTCTCCATATCATCCAGGATCTGCACCAAATCTGCCGCATCCTGTCCCTCCTGCCCGTCTTCTGCCTCCTCCACAGCTTCTCCCGATGTCTCTCCCAGGGATTTTTGCAGCGCTTCCAGTCCGGCCTGCAGACCGCTCGCGCCCTCCACGAGCGCCTTGCTGTTTTTGCGCAGCACGCCGACACCCTGCTGTATCCCCGCCGTACCCTCTTTGACCGCGGCAATCGCGTCCACATACTGCACCAGGTAATCGCCGAATTCCTCCACGCCGTCCTTTAGCTCTACCGTTCCGTCCACCAGCTCCTTCGAGGCATCCCGCAATTCGTCCATGTCATCCACCAGCTCGTCGATGTCATCCAGATCCTCCTCATCCAGATCCGCAAAACATTCCGGACTGATGACGGTCGCTGTGAAATCCAGTGTAAAATCCGTCACCTCCGCCGTGATCTCCACATATTCCGGAATGTCCACATCCTTAAACTTCTCAAATTCCTGCAGCCGCAGACTGTCCGCCAGCCCCGGGAAGGCGTAGCCCACCGCGATCCGCTCATCGCCGAACTCCATCAGTTTCCCGTTCTCCACCTCTACCTGTGAGAATACCTCCTCCGGCAGGAATACCATCGAAACCGCCATAAAGGGAATACAGGTCTGGATCGCCTCGTCGCCCACCTGCACCGTCTCGCCGGTCAGATTCCGATAGTCGAACCGCATGCGCAGGCTGCCGCTTTTGCCTGCCAACTGCTGCGGTTCAATCGGCTTCCCATCCAATGCATAGCTGATGGAAAGCTCCACCGGCAGCGCCTTGTCCGTCGTGCCCTCATAGTAGATATCCTCGCCGTGATCCTCCCACAACAGCTTACCGTCGCCAAACAGGGTATACGCCTCGTCGCCCTCGGTGTTCTGAATATCCTTGAGAATCGAGTAATCCTCTATGGTAGCGCCCTGCCCATGACGCAAGCGCGTCTCCACTGTAATCTGCTTCACCTTGCCCGTGGCGTCCGCTTCCACCTCCACGGTCTCCTCCTTGTCCTGCGCTGCATCCGATACAGTCGTCTGCACAGCTTCCTGCAACTGCTCCGCGCCAGTCCATGTATCCTCCTGCTGGCTCTGCGCCGGCTCCTCCTGCTGCATCCAGGCGCATCCGCTGCCAGTCAGCTCCAAAGTCAATGCCAGTCCGAGCGCCATGAACCGCCGCGCAAAGCACCTATGTACAACCGCTCTCTCCTGAACGCTCCTGCGTATCCAACTTCCTCTACTCCACATTTTTCAACGCCTCCTCCATGGGAATCCGCCGCACCTTCCCATACTCCGCGATCGCGACCACCCCATAGGTGACCAGACCGATCAAAAACATTCTCACATAGATCTGCGGATCCAGATAAAACGGAATCCAGCCGGAGATGCTGCTGAGCATGACCGCCTTGAACAGCCACAGCATGATCCGATACTCGATGGGCAGGCTGATGAGCAGCGCGGCCACCACCACAAAGGAGGTCGAGACGATGTAGAGCCTGCTGATCTCCAGATTGGTATAACCGAGAATCTTGGTCATGGAGATGGACTGTGCATTTTTTTCAATGATGATCTTGGACAACAGGAAAATCAGCACGATAAAGATCAGCACCGCGAACGCATCCACCAGAATCATCATACTGCCCATCGAGACATCCAGCTGTCTGGAAATCTTCGTAAGCGCCTCCAGATCAATGACGGAGCCGATGTAGGCATCGTCGATATCCGTGATCGGCGTGGCGGATAAATAGCCGCAAAAATAGTCTTCCCCCAGATCAAATACGCTGTTCATATACGACTGCTCCATAAACACAGCGACAGCGCCCATGTAATCGTAGATGCCGGCCACTTCAAATGTATAGGAATCCTCCTCATAGGTTTCCCGCAGTGTAATCTGATCGCCGGCACCGATATCGAACTTCTCCGCATACGCGGAGGAAATCCATACCCGCTGCCCGGGCTCCTCCAGATGGACATACTTGCTGTCCTTCTGCACGCCATAGCACAGCACTGTCTCGCTTTTATAATAGCCCTCCGGCGTCTTGAGCGAATAGATGCTGAATTTCTCAGCGTCGGGATTGTCCGTCTCCACCTCCATGCCGAAGGTAAGCGCCGCCAAAAAGCTTTTCAGTTTGTGGCTGTCATCCAGCACCTCGAACGGCACCTGCAGCAGATACTGATACTCGCACAGCAGATTTTGTTCGATCGTCTCCTGAAAATGCGCCAGCACCGAGGGAAACATCATCCCGAACATCAACAGCAGATTGGCAAATAAAATACCGATAAACAAAACGATATAATTGCTCATATTCTGCAGAATGACCCGTATGCGGAAACGGGTAAAAAAGGGAATCCAGGTCACCAGCCGCAGCGCGTATCGCCGCGTGTCGCCCTTCAGATTCCGGCGCAGAAACTGCAGCGGTGACAGCTGCAGTTTTCTCCACAACACCAGAAAGGTGATCGCCGCCATCAGCAGAACCGGCACCAGGGTCGTCAGATAAAAGGCCTCCGCGTTCCAGATCGTCACATAGGTCGGCAGACTGTAGCTGCCGTAATACATCGCCGCGCAGACCTCTTTCAGCACGGTATAGCCCAGAATATTCCCGACCAGCGCGGCGACAAGCGTCACGGCAAGCGGCATCGCCATATAATGCCGCACCAGCTCCATGCGCGTGTAACCGGACGCGCGCAGCGTGCCAATCACACAGGCCTCCTGCTGGATCGTATTGCTGATCGTGATACCGAACACAAACGCCAGAATGGCAATCACGATATACAACAGTACCATCATCATCGCTTTGTCGCTGCCCATATCCTCCCCGGTAAAGGTAATCGCCTGATTCTCATAACGCGGAACAAATGTCTCCAGATGCGTGCGGACATTGACAAGCTCCATCAGATCCTCCGCCAGATCCCGCTCTGCGGCCTCATCCGCCGGTGGCTCGTTATAACGCCAGCTGTAGGTATAATGCAACTGATCCGTGGGAAATGTGTCGAACGCGTCCTGTGTCACCACACCGACCCCGAACTTGACCGCGTCGAACATCGAATCGCTGTTGTCCGCGAACAGACAGCTGTAGTCCGGCAGCGCAATGAATCCCACCACCTCATAGCTGTGATGCGCTCCGACCAGCCGATCGCCCACGCGCAGCGCGTTGTTGTCCGCATACATGCGATCAATCGCAACCTCGCCGGCCTTCTCCGGCAATCTGCCCTCCATCACACACGCGAGATTGATTTGTGTACGGTTGGCATAAAGGCGCAGCACGCTGCCGTTTTGCACCGTCTCCTCCCAGTCATACATTGCATATAGCTGTACGCCGAATTCTTCAATCGCCTTTTTCTGCGCCCGATTCATTTTCCGATCCAGGCGGAAACGTCCGTCCTCCACCCGATATTTGGTAAATCCCTCGTTATAAGCGATAATCATACTGTTGTCCGCCACCAGAAAACCGGACACGAAGCTGATTGTCGCCGCCAGAAGAAAAAAGATCGCTGCATATTTGACTGCCTCCGAACGGATCTCCCGCGGCAGCCTCTTCATCAACGGATTTCTCATACGCCACCTACCACTCCAGATCCTGCGCTGCGATCTTGTGCTCGTTATTGTAACTCTTGCGGATCTGCCCGTCCCTGAAATGTACCACATGATCCGCCATATCCTTGATCGCGTCGTTGTGTGTCACCATCACGATCGTATTGCCATAGGTCTGATTCACCGTCTCGATCAGTTTGAGAATCTCCTTGGAAGTCTTGTAATCCAGTGCTCCCGTGGGCTCGTCACACAGCATGATGTCCGGATTTTTCACGATGGCACGGCCGATTGCCGTCCGCTGCTGTTGCCCGCCGGAGAGCTGATTGGGCAGCTTGTGCCGGTGCTCGTACAGCCCAAGCGCGTGCAAAAGCTCGTCCACATTCAGTGCCCTGTCACTCAAGTACGCCCCCACCTCAATATTCTCTCTGACTGTCAGATTCGGGATCAGGTTATACATCTGAAAAATATAGCCTAAATGCTTACGACGGTACAACGTCAGCCGCCGCTCCCGCATATCGGCCATCCGCTCCCCGGCGATGATGATCTCTCCGGCATCCGCCTTGTCGATTCCGCCGATAATATTTAAAAGTGTGGACTTACCGGAGCCGGAGGGTCCCAGCAACACGCAGAACTCTCCCTTTTCAATCTCCAGATCCACACCCTTCAACACCTCGATTTGGTTTTCACCTCTACCAAACGATTTTCGTATACCCTTTAATTCCAAAAACATAAAACATTCCCCTCTTAGAACGTCTTGGCTAATTTTGGTTAGTTTTGTCTAATTCAAGCCATCCATACAGTACCACAAAGCCCACATTGTGTCAAGAAAAAAACCGGACTGTCCATCGACAATCCGGTTTTTTCTACCTTTGTTGATCCATATTTTGCATCACAAACACTTACTGCTGTGCGACATCCTTCATAGAGAAGCTGATTCTGCCCATCTTATCCTTACCCAAGCAGACGACAGTCACATTGTCTCCCAATGTCAGCACATCCTCCACGCGGTTAATGCGCTCCTTGGCGATCTTGGAGATATGCACCATGCCTTCCTTGCCGGGTGCGAACTCGATAAACGCGCCGAACTCCTTGATGCTGACAACTTTGCCCTTGAAGATCTGGCCTTCCTCGAAGTCGGTGACAATGATCTTCACCATATCCTGTGCCTTCTCCATCATTTCCTTGTCAGTACCGCAGATGGAAACCATACCGTCATCCGTGATGTCGATCTTCACGCCGGTGCGGGCAATGATCTCGTTGATGGTCTTGCCGCGCTGGCCAACCACATCGCCGATCCGCTCCGGATCGATCTGCAGGGAGATAATCTTCGGTGCGTATTTGCCAACCTCCGGTCTGGGTGCTGCGATCGCGGGCTTCATGCAATTGTCCATAATGAACAGTCTCGCCTCGCGGCAGCGTGCGATTGCCCCCTCCACAATCGGTCTGGTCAGACCATGGATCTTGATATCCATCTGGATCGCTGTGATACCCTCTGTGGTACCGGTTACCTTGAAGTCCATATCGCCGAAGAAATCCTCCAAGCCCTGGATATCAGTGAGCAGCACGAAATCCTCATCGGTGTCGCCGGTCACCAGACCACAGGAGATGCCTGCCACCATCTTCTTGATGGGCACGCCTGCTGCCATCAGGGACATACAGGATGCACAGGTTGATGCCATGGACGTAGAACCGTTGGACTCAAATGTCTCGGATACTGTACGGATCGCATACGGGAACTCGTCCTCCGAAGGAAGTACCGGAATCAAAGCTCTCTCTGCCAATGCGCCGTGACCGATCTCACGTCTTCCGGGTCCGCGGGAAGGCTTCGTCTCACCCACAGAATAGGAAGGGAAATTATAATGATGCATATAACGCTTGGTTACTTCGTTTTCATCCAGGCCATCGATTCTCTGTGCCTCGGAGAGCGGAGCCAACGTACATACATTACAGATCTGGGTCTGTCCGCGGGTAAACATCGCGGAACCGTGCACGCGGGGAATGATATCCACCTCAGCCGCCAGCGGACGGATCTGGGTGATCTCACGACCGTCGGGACGCTTGTGATCCTTCAGGATCATTTTGCGCACGGTCTTTTTCTCATACTGATAGACAGCCTCGCCGAGGATTGCGAGCCACTCCTCATTCTCTGCGAAAGCCTCCTCCAGCTTCTCAGTGATCTGGCGGATATTCTCCTCACGTACCTGCTTCTCGTCGGTGAATACAGCCTCCTCCATCTGCTCGGGCGTAACGATTTTCTTCATTTCCTCGAACATCTCCGCAGGGATTGCGCAGCTGGTGTACTCATGTTTCTTCTTGCCAACCTCGGAAACGATCTTGTCGATAAACGCAATGATCGTCTGGTTGATCTCATGCGCCTTATAAATGGCCTCGATCATTTTTGCCTCGGGCACCTCATTTGCGCCCGCCTCGATCATGATCACCTTTTCTCTGGTGGAGGCAACGGTCAGGTTCAGGTCGCCCTCCTTCCACTGCTTCTGGGAAGGGTTCACGATCAGCTCGCCGTCGATGAGTCCCATCTGGGTCATCGCGCAGGGACCGTCGAACGGGATATCCGAGATACAGGTTGCAATCGCGGCACCGATCATCGCAACAAGCTCCGGACGACACTCGGGATCCACGCTCATCACCATGTTGTTCAGCGTTACATCATTTCTGTAATCCTTGGGGAACAACGGACGCATCGGTCTGTCGATCACACGGCTGGTGAGGATTGCGTTCTCGCTCGCCTTGCCCTCACGCTTGTTGAAACCGCCGGGGATCTTCACTGCCGCATACATTTTCTCCTCATACTCCACACTTAAGGGGAAGAAATCAATCCCCTCTCTGGGCTTCTCGGACGCAGTTGCCGTACAGAGCACTGTGGTGTCGCCATAGTGCATAAACGCGCATCCGTTCGCCTGTTTGCCGACACGATTGACATCTACAACGAGCTTTCTGCCGGCCAGATCCATTTCATACTTCTGGTACATAATTCCTCCATTCCGCCGCCTCCTGCGGCATTTTCTTCGTCTATAGTCGTATTTCAACGGAACAGAGAATACCGAAACTACTGAAAAAACCATGATATTTCTCATACTCTTTTCAGCAATCTCGGCTGATCTCTCTGCTCCGGAACTACCTCAAAAACATCCTTTGAAACACAAAAGGAAGCGGAGTTACCAAACCGGCGAAACTCCGCTCCTGCATCTTGATTATTTTCTTAAACCAAGTCTACTGATCAGTGAACGATATCTCTCAATGTCTTTCTTCTTCAGGTACTCCAGAAGACCACGTCTCTGACCAACCATCTTCAGCATACCGCGACGAGAATGATGATCCTTCGGGTTCTCCTTCAAGTGATCGGTGAGCTCCTGAATTCTCGCAGTCAGCACTGCAACCTGCACCTCCGGTGAACCGGTGTCGCCGGGTGTTCTGGCATACTCGTTCATGATCGCTGTTTTCTTCTCTTTGGAAATCATGGTAAATCCTCCTTTTTCTCTACATCATTTTATGGAAACGCCGGATACCAGGACCGGGTCGGAGTGTCCCAAATCTGAGCATCGGCTAAACCACACTTAGCTAGTATATCATATCCCTATCGTCTTGTAAATAACTATTTTTCCCGATCCTGCGGATTCATTCGGATTCTTCAGAAAAAATTGCATTCAACTCCTGCAAAAACTGCTCATACCGCTGCAGCGGCGACACGGATTCCTCCGGCCATATGTATCTTTCGTACACCTCCGGCAGCCCGTCCGTCCATTCCTCCGGATGATCGTCATCCAACACCGTCAGCTGATTCTTTTGCACCGTCACCCGCATGTTCGTCTCGTATCCTTCATCCGCCGAACCGATATGAATCGTTCTGCCGTCAAAGGTATACGAAAAAATTGCCCAGTTTCTGCGGTATTTCTCATAGACCTGTTCGTTGAGTTCCTCCATGGAACTGCACCCCAGCGCTTTGAGTTCGGCCTTCAATTCATCTTCGGAAAGCTCCTCCGCATGCAGCGCCGCCGCATTATACGCTGCAATCTTCTCCTTCCAGACCGCCTCATCCGCAGCTATCGTATAATACGCAGCCAGCCCATCGTCCCCGAATTCCCAGAACTGATGCGTCGGATAAGTATTATCGGGGATTTGCAGCGTCTCCTCTCCATCCACCCCGAGCCGGTACACATCCGGCCAGTCGGAAGTACACCGCCAGATGCCGACCAGCATCTGCCGCGCGTATAACCGTCCGACAGCCGACACAGCACATAGCAGTGCCGCTGTCAAGAAGACTGCAAGCACTGCCAGTATAATCCGTTTTATTCTCTTTACGCGCTGCGCCTTCTGCTCCAACTCCTCCGAAAAAATTTCTCCGCAGCAGGTGCAGATCTGCGCATCATCATCCAATTTGGTTCCGCATTTCCAACAAAACATCGTCCGCTCTTCCGTTAATCGTACAATACCCGTACACACTTCTTCGGCGTACGATAATTGTACTTGCTGATCCGGATACCGGTCTTGGGGTTGCTGGCATGAATCACCTGTCCGCCACCGATATAAATCGCCACATGGTTGATAGAGCCCTTACTGTTTGCATAGAATACCAGATCGCCGGGCTTTAACTCAGACGCGCTGATCTTCGTTCCCTCGTTTGCCTGGGAAGCCGCGTGGTGGCTCAGCTTCACACCGTATTTCTTGTAGATGCTGAGCACAAAGCCGGAGCAATCCGCACCCTTGGTCAGGCTGGTACCGCCCCACACATACGGGTTGCCCAAAAACTGCTTCGCATACTCTACCAGATCCACACGCACATCCGACACGCCCTGTCCGTACAAAAGCTCCGTCATCGTGATCGCCGTATCCAGCTTCTCCTCTACGCGCACGTACTCTGCCGCGACATAAGCATCCTCACCGTCCAGTGAAATCTTGATCCAGTCTCCCAGATCCTCCACAAAATCCAATTCCTCGCCCTTGAGCACCTGCGTCATCACCGCGCTGTTCGTGTCCGCCTCGTCTCTGACGTTCAGTCCATCCGTCTCCGCAATGGCCACTGTGCGCACCAGCTCCGCCGCCTTGCGCTTCGCATCCGGTCCGGTCAGCAGATAATCCATGCTCACATAGCCCTCTACCTCACCGGACTGGATGTACGCCCAGCCGTCCTCCACGGACAATACCTCGCAGGCGGAATGCTTGGGCATCTTACCCACCATTTTCCCGTCTGTCGAAGGAAACGCGCGCACATTCAGGTTGCCGCTCTCCACATTTGCAATACCGATATTGGTATATCCCCAGCAGGCACCCTTCGCCTGCTCCGCGATCGTCACATACTCCTCCGCTGTCAGGGCCGGCTGCTCCAACACCGAACCCACGCCTGCCGCGAAAAGCATACTTCCGTTACTGCCGTTCTCCGCAGCCACAGCCTGCATCGGCTCTGCGATCATCGCCGCACACGCAAGCCCCGCAGCAAACACACGGATTCCTCTTCCCCAAACATTCTTATAAAGATTCATCACTGAAATACTCCTCTGATCTATCCCTGTATCCCAACACATCTGTTACATTTTGTAACAAGTATCTGTAATAGTTTTGTAACATTTGCCTTTTATTATACATACTTTACCAAAATCTGTCAACTATATGCCAAAAATTCCTGTATTCCCGATTTATTCGGCCAATTCTTCTTCCTTTTCCGCCGCGATGATCGAAAATGCAATGTTGGTGGCATGGTCGGACACACGCTCCAGTCCGGAGATCAAATCCGAAAAGATCATGCCGGCCTCCGGCGTACACTCGCCGCGGGTCAGACGTTCCACGTGTTTTCTTTGCAGCTCGCGCTCTTTCTCATCCACGCGGTCCTCCAGATCCTTCACCGCCTGCATCTTGCTGTCATCACTGCGCGCAAACATATCGATCGCATACCGCACGATCGTGTTCACCATATCCAGCATCTCACCCAATTCACGCTGCGCTTCCTTGCTGAAGCCCACGCCGGTGTCCCTGCGCTGCTTGGCCGCATCCGCCACGTTCTCCGCATGGTCCCCGATGCGCTCGATATCATTGACTACATGGAACAGCGCACCCAGACTTTTCAAGTCCTCAATGGGCAGCGTAGACTGGTTGATCTTGACCAGATAATCCGTGATGGAGTGGTTGAGGAAATTGATGTTCTTCTCCACCTCATACACTTCCTCGATGTCCTCCTCATCCAGTGTGATCAGCGCATTCATGGCACGGTTCAAATTCTCGCTGGCCAGATCCGCCATACGCTCCAGCTCCTTGATCACCTCTACCACTGCGGTCGCAGGATTGAAGACCACTTTTTCACCGATATATTTCAACTGATAACTCTCGCGGTAGTTGATCTTTCTGTCCTCGCCGGGCACGCACAGCTCACAGAGCTTCACGATCCAGTTGGCGAACGGGAACAGCACGATCACCTGGAAAATCTTGATGATGGTGTGGGCATTTGCCACAAATCGTCCGTTGTCCGCGGAGATCGACTGGATCATTGCGATAAACGGATCCATAGCGAAGATCAGTACGATATAGATCAAAACAGTACCGATCACATTGAACCAGAAGTGAATCAGCGCCGCGCGCTTGGCATCCTTTTTACCGGACAGCGACGCAAGCAGCGCCGTCGCGCAGGCACCGATATTACATCCCAAAATGATATAGATACTGATCGGCAGCGTCAACAGATCCTGATTCGCCATCAACAGCACGATGCTGACCGTCACGGAAGAGCTCTGGATCACCGCCGTGAGCAGCATTCCCACAAGCGTCGCCAGAAATGGATTCTTCAGAGAACCAAGCAAATTCACAACCTCCGGCATGTCCCGCATCCCCGCCATCGCGCCGGACATCGTCTTCAAGCCCAAAAACAAAATACCGAAACCGATGATAATCTGTGCGGCACGCTTCACATTCTGTCTGGAACAAAACATTGCAATCAGCACACCGACTAACAGGATAATGGGGGCAATTTCCGAAAGGTTAAAGGATACCAGCTGCGAGGTGATGGTCGTACCGATATTGGCACCGAATACCACACCCACCGCCTGATAAAGATTCATAAGACCCGCGTTTACAAAACTGACCACCATGGCCGTACAGGCCGAGGAGGACTGAATAATACCGGTGAAAACAAATCCGACGATCACGCCCATAAAACGGTTCGTCGTAAACAACTCCAGAATGTGTCGCAGCTTCGCGCCCGCCACCTTCTCAATCGACTCACTCATCAAGCTCATGCCGAAAAGGAACAGACCTAAACCTCCCGACATCGTCAACAACATGCTCAACAATCCTTCTGTACTCATTTCTCGCTTCTCTCTTCCCGAATCCTGCTTCCTCGAGGATTCTCTCTTCTTTTCTCCGATTTTGCTCCGATTTTATTGTACGCAAAAAGCGAAAAAGATACAATAGGTTTTTTATTTTTCTACATAGATTGCACATATCGGGGGATTTATCGTCGATTTTTGTCTAAATTTGCCCATACGGTCTTTCATTCGCGATATCCCGCTGCAACTGCTCCCGCAGTGCATCCAGACCGGCAAACTTCCGTTCCGGCCTTTGAAAATCAAGCAGCTCCACCGCGATGTCCGCTCCGTAGAGCTCCTCATCAAATCCGTACAGATACGACTCCAATCCCATCACCTGTGCATCCGTCACCGTCGGTTTACAGCCGACATTGCTGATGGCCTTATACACACGCCCATTCGCCAGCCGTACCCGCGACCGATACACACCGTTTGGCGGCAACAGCTTCTGCGCCGGCGGCAGCAAATTCACTGTCGGGAAGCCGATGGTACGCCCGATCCGGTTGCCCTGTACAACCGTACCACACACAGTGTAAGGCGCTCCGAGCAGCCGCTCTGCCTCCTCCATGTGCCCCTGCTCCACCAGTCCTCTGATCCGCGTGGAGCTGACCTCCGCGCAATCCACACAGATTTTTTCGATGATGCGCAGCGTATATTCCCCCATCTGCCGAAGCAGCGCAGCATTCCCCGCACCATAGCGCCCGAAGGATACATCCTCTCCCGCCGCCACGAAACGCGCCCGCATCCGCTTCATCAGATACTCCCGCACAAACAGCTCCGGCTCGATTGCCGCGGTCTCAAAGGTCAGGGGATACTCAATCAGTATATCTACCCCCATCTGTTCAAAACATAAGCGCTTCTCCTCCCGCGTGGACAACTCGCGCCCGTCCGACTGGCCAAACAATACCGCCGGCGTTGGATCAAACGTAAACACACAGGCTGAAAGTCCGTTTTGCTTCTGCTCCAGGATCTCCTGCAAAAGTGCACGATGTCCCACATGGATCCCATCAAATTTGCCTATAGCAACCGCCGTGTCCTTATTCAGTTGAAAATCTGTCGTGCTTCGAATGATCTCCATGCCGCTATCCCATTTCCTGTTGCTCTACAAAAACATCTTCACGGGATGATAACAATGCTTGTCCGCCCGATAAGCATACAATCCCGCGAAACTTCCATCCGGTCGATACAGCCGCACCCGCTGTCCGTCCTCATACTGCTGCCCTTCCTGCGTCTGCTGCGGCCGGATCGGATTCCCGTTTTCCAACAGCTTGCCGTAGGCTTCGCCCACATGCAACGCCGGACAGTCTGCAAACACAGCATCCACCGCTGTCACAAGACGCTCTACCGCGCCCTCGTCCCGCAGCGTCTCGAGCTGCGCTAACGTGATGGCCTCCTCCAGCCGAAATTGTCCCACACGGGTGCGCACCAGCCGCTGCATCGTGCCGCCGCAGCCTAAGCGTTCACCGATGTCCGCACAAAGTGTACGAATGTAAGTGCCCTTGGTGCACGCGACGCGCATCCGCACCACCGGCAGCGCAATCGACAGGATCTCCAGCTCCAGAATCTCCACTCTGCGCGCCTTGCGCTCCACTTCCTTACCGGCACGCGCCAGCTCGTAGAGTTTCTTGCCGTCCACTTTTAACGCCGAATACATGGGCGGCACCTGATCGTACGGCCCCACGAATCCGGCTGCAATCTCCCGCACCTGTGCTTCCGTGCAGTCCACTGCGCGCTCGGTTAAAACCGTGCCCGTGGTGTCCTGCGTGTCCGTCGTGACGCCCAACAAGAGCTCCGCCACATATTCCTTATCCCTGTCCGCCAGCAGATCGCACAACTTCGTCCCGCTCCCCAGACAAACAGGAAGCACACCGGTCGCCTGAGGATCCAGGGTGCCGGTGTGCCCTATCTTTTTTTGCTTCAGGATGCCCCGCATCTTGGCAACCACATCATGGGAGGTGTATCCCGCCTCCTTATGGATATTTATGATTCCGTTGTACATCCTTACGACTCCTGTTCCAAAAGCTGTTTTTCAATATGCAGGGACAGATTGTTGACACAATCATGGAAAGTGCCCCGCATCGTACAGCCCGCCGCGCGCACGTGTCCGCCGCCGCCGAACTCCATCGCCACCTGTGACACATTGACCAGTTCATCGGACCGCAGGCTCACCTTATATTCCCGTTCATCCGTCTGATACATGAAGATCGCACAATGAATCCCCTTGATGTTGCGCAGCTGGTTCACAATTCCGTCCAGATCCTTCGGGGTCACCTGATAAAAATCCATGACCTTCTGATCCACCAGACTCACGATACACTGCCCGTCCATAAAGCGGATACTCTCCATCAGCGCTCTCCCCATGATCTGCGACTGCAGATAGGTCTTTTGATAAAACGTCTCCTGTATCAGTGCCGCAAAATCAAATCCATAGCCGATCAGCACAGCACCCTTGCGCATGGTCTCCGGCGTCGTGTTCGAGTACTGGAACACACCCGTGTCATGAATGATGCCTGTGTAGAGCGTCTCCGCAATGCCCTGATCCAACGCGTCCTCGCCGATCAGATCATAGAGCACCTCGCAGGTGGATCCCACCTGCGGCAGCACCAGATTCACATCTCCGCAGCCCGCATTGCTCACATGGTGATCAATGTTGATCCGCTTTGCGGCGGCGCGGAAATATTTGCCGGACTCCTCCAGACGCTCCTCATTGCAGTCCAGCGCAAAGAATACATCGAAGGGCTCCTCCTCCGGGAAATCCGTCACGATCTGTGCATAACCGGTCAGCTTGCTGAAAATCTCCGGCGGCTGTTCCAGATAAACAGTGGTCTGCGCCTCCGGTGCATATTTTTGCAAATACTGCCACAGGGACAGGCAAGCGCCCACGCAGTCTCCGTCCGGCCGCACATGCCCGCTGATGCCAATTCGCTTTGCGCCGCTTACTTCCTGTAATAAATTCATAGTTACCTCACTCTTCTTCGTCTTCCTGACCGCTGTCCGCCGCGTCGTCCGTCTCCTCGGATCCGGCGGGCTCTGTGCTCACCACCTCATCGATCTTGTGCGCCATGTTGACGCCATACTCGATCGACTGATCCATGATAAACGTGATATCCGGCGTATTGCGCAGATTGATCGTCTGCGCCAGCTGTCTGCGGATATAACCCTCCGCACTCTTCAGGCCCGCGTACGTCTCCTTGCGTGCCTCCTCGCCGCCCAGCACACTGATCCATGCCTTGCAGCTCTTCAAATCCGGCGCAACCTCCACCGCCACCACACTGGTGAGCGGGCTGATACGCGGATCCTTGATGTCTCCCCGAATGATCTCGGCGAGCACACGCTGCACTTCACCGTTGATCCGGGTATTTTTTATACTGTTTTTTCTCATACACAAGTCCTTTTTTAACAATTCTATTTTGCCCAACGTGTTAGCGCGGCACTTCTACCATCACATAAGCCTCGACAATATCCAGCTCCTGCATCTGATCGAAGCCTTCAAACACAAGACCGCACTCGAATCCTGCCTTGACTTCCTTCACATCATCCTTGAAACGCTTCAGAGACGCCAGCTCGCCCTCGTAGATCTGCTCACCCTCACGCGTGATGCGGATCTTGCAGCCTCTTCTGAACTCGCCATCCAGCACATAGGATCCGGCAATGTTGCCGATCTGGGAAGCCTTGAAGATCTGACGCACCTCGGCATGACCGATGATCTGCTCCTCGTAAACGGGATCCAGCATACCCTTCATGGCAGCCTCCACATCCTCGATCGCCTGATAGATCACCTTGTAGAGCCGAATATCTACGCCCTCCTGCTCCGCAGTCGCCTTCGCCGTCGCATCCGGCCGCACGTTGAAGCCGATGATGATCGCGTTGGACGCGCTCGCCAACACGACATCGGATTCGTTGATGGCACCGACACCGCCGTGGATACACTTCACCACAACCTCGTCGTTGGAAAGCTTTAACAGAGACTGCTTCACCGCCTCTACACTTCCCTGTACGTCTGCCTTGACGATCAGATTCAGCTCCTTCAGATTGCCCTCCTGAATCTGGGAGAACAGATCGTCCAGAGACATTGCGCTCTTGGTCTCCTCGAGCTTCTTCTCCTTGTTTTGCGCCAGATAGGTCTCCGCAAAGGATTTGGCTGTCTTATCATTCTCGTGTGCGATAAATACTTCGCCGGCACTGGGCACATCGGAAAGTCCGAGAATCTCCACAGGTGTGGACGGTCCTGCCTCCCGCACGCGTCTGCCCTTGTCATCCACCATGGCTCTCACCTTACCGTGACTTGCGCCGGCGGAGATAAAGTCGCCCACATGCAACGTACCCTTCTGCACCAACACCGTAGCGACAGGGCCGCGTCCCTTATCGAGCTCCGCCTCGATGACAAGACCTCTCGCTCGTCTGTTGGGATTCGCCTTCAGCTCCAAAATATCCGCTGTGAGCAGAATCGTCTCCAGCAGGTCGGAGATACCGGTTCCGGCTTTGGCGGAAACAGGCACGAACTCTGTGTTGCCGCCCCAGTCTGTCGCGATCAGCTCATACTCTGTCAGCTCCTGTTTTACACGCTCGATATTGGCCGAGGGTTTATCAATCTTGTTCACTGCCACGATGATCTCAATGCCCGCCGCCTTGGCATGGCTGATCGCCTCCACCGTCTGCGGCATCACGCCGTCGTCCGCAGCGACCACCAGGATTGCGATATCCGTGGAATTCGCACCACGCATACGCATCGCTGTAAACGCCTCATGTCCCGGCGTATCCAGAAACGTAATCTTCCGCTCGCCCAGCGTAACCGTATATGCACCGATGTGCTGGGTGATACCGCCGGCCTCTTTATCGGTGACATTCGTCTTCCGAATGGCATCCAGCAGGGAAGTCTTACCATGGTCCACGTGACCCATGACACAGATAACAGGCGGACGCTCCACCAGCGTTGCCTCATCCTCTTCCTCCTCGCGCAGCAGCTCCTCGATCACATCGATCTTTTCTTCCTTCTCACAGAGGATATCGTACTCCATGGCGATATTCTCCGCCTCTTCGTAAGAAATCTCCTGGTTCACCGTCACGATCTTGCCCGCCAAAAACAGCTTCTTGATGATCGCCGCGGGCTGCAGCTTCATTTTGTCTGCCAGATCCTTGATGGTGATGCTCTCCGGAAGGGTGATCACCTTGATCACTTCCTCCACGGTCTCCTTCTTCTCCGGCTTGATAAATCTGCCGGGTTTATTTTTCAGATTCTCCTGCTCCTCGTAGATATGATCCTTCTTGGAGCGCTTGTTGTCCTTCTCACGGCCGATGCGTCTCTTGTCATCGTCGCGCTTCTTCTCCATATCCTTTGCCGGTGCCTCGTCGCCAAAACCACCCTTGAAACCGCCCTGTCCGGAGCCGTTTCGATTGTCACGGCCACCGCCGAATCCACGGCCGGGACCTGCATTGCCGGAAAAGCCTCTGCGCTCTCCCTGGCCGCCGGTTCTGTCTCCCTGCGGACGCGCACCCTGCGCACCGTTTCTGTTCTGATACTGTCCGTTCTGCGGACGGTTGCCGAAGCCCTGTCCGCGATTGTCACGGTTCGGCCGGTCTCCCTGCGTTCTGTCGCCCTGGGATCTCTCTCCCTGCGGGCGCGGATTTTGCGGTCTGTCACCCTGCGGGCGCTCCGGGACATGTCTGTCCGGGCGCACACGATTGTCAGCTGCCACTCGCGTCTGCTCCGTCTGGGGCTTCGCTGCGGGCTGCTCCTGTCTTGTCGGCTGCGGCTTATTGCTCACCATCTGCACCGATGGTGTCGGTGAAGGCGGTGCGAGCGGTTTGATCGGGCGCACCGGTGCCTGTGGTCTGGGACCTGTGCCGTAGCCGTTCTGCGGGCGTCCCTGCCCGTGGCGCTGTGCATTGCCGCCCTGATGACCACCCGAGAACTTCGAATTCTGCGGGTTGCTCACAAAAATAATTGTCTTTTTCTTTTTGGGCACCTCTCCGCCTGCGGGCGCAGCTTTTGACTCCGGCTTCGCCGGCTCCTCTTTCTTTGCCGTTTCCGGCTTGGGCGCATCATTCTTCGCAGTTTCCACCTTAGACGTCTCGCGATTCACGGTCTCTGCCTTTGTCGCCTCGCCCTTTACCGCCTCACTCTTTGCGGTCTCTGCCTTTGCTGCCTCGCCCTTTACCGCCTCATTCTTCGGTGCACCACTCTTGGCCTGCGCAGGTGCGGTCGACTTGCTCAGCTTTTTTCGCACCAACTCCGCTGCATCCTCTTCCACCGAACTCTGGGCTACCTTCGCCTCGATGCCGTTCTCCCTTAACAGGCTCAATATATCTTTACTCTGCACATCCAGTTCCTTTGCCAGTTCAAATACTTTAATCTTCGCCATGCTTTCCTCCATTCCCTGTCATTTCCAGTTGTTTGATGACCGCCTTCGCCAGACCTTCGTCACAAATCCCTACCGACGAGCGCATATCCTTTCCGACTGCCCCGCCCAGCGCATCCTTGGTGCCGAAACACCGGATCGGGACCTCATAAAATGAACATTTATCCGTAAACAACTTTCTCGTATTCTCCGATGCATCCTCCGCAATGAGCACCAGACACGCAGTCCCCGTTCTGACCGCCTCCAACGTCTGGAACTCGCCGCTCACAAGATTGCGTCCCCGCATCGCCAGCCCGAGAAGTGACAATACCTTATTCTGCCGCAAGCTCATCAAACTCCTTTTCCAAAGCATCATACACGTCACTCGGAATACCCATCTTGAATGACCGCTCCAGCCCCTTATTCTTGCGGGCTTTTGCCAGACACTCCTTATTCATACAAACATATGCGCCTCGTCCGTTCTTTTTGCCCGAAATATCCAGACAAAAAGAGCCGTCCTCTGCGGTTCTCAGCACACGCATCATTTCTTTCTTGCTCTTCATTTCACCGCATCCCACGCACTGTCTCAAAGGGATCTTCTTCGCCATGAAAACAATTATTCCTCCGTACTCTCTTCGTAAGAAGCTTCTTCATAAGACTCCGGGTCATAGCCGTTCTCCTCGTACTCCTCGTATGAGCCGTCATATCCCTCTTCGTACTCGTCGTCGATATAATCCTCATAACGGAAACCGGGTGCATCCTTCGCCTGGGTCTCTGACTTGATGTCAATCTTATAACCGGTCAGTCTCGCTGCCAGACGCGCGTTCTGACCTTCCTTACCGATTGCCAGGGAAAGCTGGTAATCCGGTACCACTACCTTAGCTGTTCTCTCGTCGGGATCTGCAAATACAGCAACCACCTTGGCCGGTGCCAAAGCGTTCTGGATCAGATTACCATGGTTCTCGTCCCAGGGAACAATGTCAATCTTCTCACCGCGCAGCTCATCCACAATGGCGTTGACTCTCGCGCCGTTCATGCCGACGCAGGCCCCAACCGCATCCACATTCGGATTGTTGCTCCATACAGCAATCTTCGTACGGCTGCCCGCCTCACGCGCAATGCTCTTGATCTCTACCGTGCCGTCCTTGATCTCCGTCACCTCAGACTCAAACAGGCGCTTCACCAGCTCCGGATGCGTGCGGCTCACGCTGATACGCGGCCCCTTGGAGGTTGCCTTCACCTCTAAAATGTACACCTTGATACGCTCGGTCGGACGGAACACCTCGCACTTGACCTGCTCGCTCTCGGCCAGCATTGCATCTACTTTTCCGAGGTTGATGCTGATGTTTTTGCCCACATAACGCTGTACAACACCGGTCACTACATCCTTTTCCTTTTCGGAATACTGATTGTAGATCACATTGCGCTCCTCCTCACGGATTTTCTGAAGGATCACATTCTTGGCATCCTGCGTCGCGATACGGCCGAACTCCTTGGACTTCACCTCGATGTTCAGGATATCGCCCACCTGCGCCTTCTGGGATACCGCCTGCGCATCCTCCAGCGCGATCTGCAGATTTTCATCCTCCACATCCTCCTTGGTCTCCACGACCTCCTTCTGGATATACACCAGGAAATCACAGGTTTCACGATCGATCTCTACCTTTACGTTATCCGCCTTGCCGAAATGCTTTCTGCAGGCCGTCAGCAGCGAATTCTCAATCGCCTCAAACAGTGTCTCCTTGCTGATATCCTTCTCTTTCTCCAGGATGTCCAGTGCTTCCATCAATTCCTTGTTCATCATTTCCTCTCTTTCTAAGCTTTTCGCCTGTATGGTTAACATTCTTATTAGAAATCAATTGCAAGTCGGATCAATGCCACATCCGCCCGATCAAACGTCCGCTCCCCGCTCTCCTCGCGGATCGTCACCGTCTGCTCATCAAACCGTTCCAACACACCGGCAAATTCCTTGCACTTGTCAACGGGCTTGAAGAGCTTGATCTCCACATCCTCGCCGATGCTCTTCGCCAGATGCTTATCCTTTTTCAACGTCCGCCCAAGTCCCGGACTCGACACCTCCAAAATGTAGGCATCAGGGATAAAATCCACCCGATCCAGCGCATCCGACAGTGCCCGGCTCACATTCTCACAGTCCAGAATGTTCACGCCGTCCGGCTTGTCAATGTATGCGCGCAGGTAATACTCGCTGCCTTCCTTCACATACTCCACATCGTAGATCTCCACACCGTTTTGCGCGGCGATCGGCACAAGCAGTTCCTCTGTCCGGACCTCGTAGGTCTCCTTTTTCGACATACCGCTCCCCTCCTAACCATCTACAAGAAAAAACGCTTCGCGTTATTTCTGCGAGTTGCAAAGCAGCAAAGCTGCTTTTACGCAACCTCCTGATTTGATGCGTCCTGACGGACGCAATTTCCTATAGTACAAAGAAGAAAGAGTGGTACGCGACCACTCTTTCTAGTTACATCTTATGCTAAAACTATGATAAGGCAAGCCTTACGAAAAGTCAAGTGCTTTTTCAAGCTTTTTTCAGGCTTTTTTGCGTTTTAGAACCACCGGAAAATACCCTTGCCGATGCTGAACGTCGCCGTCTTGCTTCCATAGTACTTCTGGGACTCATTGCTTTCATCACCGAGTCCGGTCAGGATAATCGTCGCTTTGCCCTTGTTGACATTGTTCACATAGGTAACCGTGAAATCAACGCCTTCCTTCAGCTGCGTCTTTTCCTTGCCGATCGTGACATAAAGCTCGTTCTCTTCACCGATGGTAATCTCTTCGCCGGTGAACGCAAACGAAGTCACCTTCTTCTGTGTGGACTTGTTCCGGATCTCCACCTTCGCCTTGGACAGATCATATGCCGCATCCGCCTTCACGATTCTGTAAGAACCGCTTACGGGAACAGACGCATCATAGTTGCCCTTACCGGTCACGGTCATATTGACCACCAGAACGCCGTCTGTCAGATCAGACTCCTCGATCTTGTCCTTGGAAGGATCCTTGCCGCTTGCCGTCGTATAGGTCACGTCATAGTCCTTCTTGCCCAGTGCGATGCCGTCGATGCTCACATACGGTGCAGACAGATACTTGCCGGCCTTGGTAAATGCCTTGTCCGCGCCGTCCACTGTCGCATTCTCCAAAGATGCAGGCTTGATGGTAAAGGTCTTCACCAGCTTTGCACTGCCCTTGTAATTACCCTGGAATGTGATTGTGCACTTCGCGCCGTTTCCTGCCTTCTTGTTGCCGCTGTAGGATACCTTGTAATCCTTGTTCAGCTCCAGTACCTCTCCCTTATAGGAAACCTCCGGTACCGGTGTTGCGCCGGATACCACATAGGTAACCGGTGCGATGTCCGTCGCGTTGAATCCGGAATTGTCTTTCAAAGGTGCGATGGTGTACGTCTTATTCACAGTACCGCTATAGGAACCGATACCCACAACGGAAATCTTTACCTTGCCTGCGCTTGTGATATCCGCAGGATAAGCTACAATGTAATCAACGTTCTCTGTCAGTACATGCTTATCCGATGCATCTGCAACGGTAAGCTCCTCCGACGTAAGCAGCTGCTCCTCACCGTTGTAAGTTCTCTTGGCAGCCTTGAACACTACCTTCATTTTCTTCAGTGCCTTCTTGTCAGATACGACCTCCACGTCGATAGAACGCTTGCCGGTAAAGTTCCCCTGGCCTTCCACGATAATAGTGTCAAATCCAACTTCACTGAACTTCTTGGCCTCATCCAGATTCTTGAAATCCTTCTTGCCGAGCTTGTAACCGCCCATGCAGAGCACCGGAACAGCCTTTGCGCCCTTGACAACGACAATTGCGCCTGCAGTCACATCTTCATCCGCAATATCCTTCTGGTGAATCACAAAATTCTTCTCCGCGGAAGCCGCTACCGTCTTACCGGTCACAGTCACCTTCGGCAGACTCTTGGTCGGCTTTCCCTCGGATGCATTGAGGTTATTCGCATATTTTACAGTATAATCTACGTTCTCGATCAGTTCCTCTCCGTGATAGTATACACTCACTGCCGGCGTAATCTTCGCACCGGTGTAGAAGAACTCAGCACCCTCATCAAATTCCACATACAGACCATTGTCCGTCTCTGTGACGAACACATCACAGGATGCTGTCTTCGCTCCGTCATTGGTGGTTACGGTAATGGTTGCCCTCCCGACTGCAACTGCTGTCAACAGTCCCTGTGCATCCACCTTGATAACCGCCTCATCGCTGCTGGTCCATACCACACTCTTATCATTGGCGTTAGACGGGCTGACAACTGCTGTCAGCTGCATCGTGCCGCCCACTGTCATGGAACCGCGGTTGCCCTGGATCACGACAGAGTTCACGCTCACCTTCGCGTCCTCCGGATTGATAACCTGCAATGCATAGGTTGCAGTCTTGCCGCCATCGGTTGTCGTAACCGTGATCACGGTATTGCCGTAAGCAACTGCCGTCACCAGACCCTTGGCATCTACTGTTGCCACCTCGGGCTTACTGCTGCTCCAGGTCACGCTCTGATCGGTTGCGTCAGAAGGCGTAATCACCGCGGTCAGCTGCATGGTCTCACCAATGCTCAGCTTCTTGCCGCTTCCGGTGATGCTGACCGACTTCACTGCTACCGGCTTGGTCTCCTCTGCGCTGTTCGCCTCGAAGTAACCGGTGCTAGTGCTTACATAACCCCTGTTCGAGATAATGATGCAGTGATATACTTCATTCTTGTCCAGCTTCGCCACATCCGCCGGTTTGAGATAATAATATCCGTTCTTGTCAAACTGCGATGCCGCCAGCTTGAAGCTATGGATACAGGTGCCTCTGTCCGCCATCGAATAAAACTTCACCGTGTACGGTGCATCATCCGCAAATGCAGATCTCGTATAGATATACGTATATGCCATGCGGTCTGTATAATAGCTCGAGGAAATGGAGGATGAGCGCGATGCCCATGCACCATAAGTCTCATCACTGTAATACGTCTTTCCGGATCTGGGATCAATTCCAGGCTTTCCATCGCTGGTCACCTTGAAATAGTAACCCAACATATCCTTATCCAGTCCACTGACGGTAAAATAGAATGCGCCGCTGGTGTAGGATCTGTACGGTGTCACCTTTGCCTTTACCGCGTTGCCTTCCGCATCAAACACCTGTACTTCCAGTTTGTATTTCTTCACGATGTCTGCAAGCTTGGAGGCATCTGTCGTAGCCTCCATCTCAATATACGGCAGATAGGTGTACAGGGATCCGCTTGTGCTGTCGCTCATATCATAGGTAAAGGACTGGGACGCCATATAAAATACATCCGTCTTCTCTACGACATAGATGGTAGCCGCATAGGAGGTTCTCTCTACCTCCACATTATTCACTTTCTCATAAGCGCGCAGTGTATAGTTACCTGCTGCAAGCTGCTGTCCGAGTTTCCATGCATCGTTATAGAAACGATCCCTTGCATCGCTCTCTTTCTTATACGTCAACACTTCCGATGTCGCAATCACCTGCTCCTGCGCATCAAACAGCTTCACATAGATCTGATCTGTCTCGTGCTGGCTGGGATGACCATATACATTGATATTCAATGTATCGATCCCTGCCTCATAATAACCCGACGTACTCACGTAAAAACTAGATACATTGTACCAATTTACCCAGAAAGAAGTTGAGGTGCTTTCGTCTCCGGCAAATATATCCAAATAATACTGCTGCTCATCCCGCAGAATATAAGTTGCGCCCTGTGCATCCTTCGGCACAATGCTTACTCTGCCGTTTGCATCCGTCTTCGCGCTGCCGGATGCCACAACCGGACCTTCATAGTCCTCCTCGCGGATCTTGACCTCCACCAATGTATCTGGCGCCATTGCGCTGCCGAATACAAGCTCCAAAGTCTCTTTCTTCCAATTGTAATACTCTGTCTTGAGACTCAGCGCATATTTTGAGTTTTGCAGCTGACTTACACTGACCGTCTTTTCTTCTGCCGTGGTCTTGTCCAGCACTTCTCCCTTAGTCACCAGCTTGATATAATAAACCGCCGGCGAGCCACTCTCGATCGCTGTCCAATTGTCTTTCTTTTTCAGCTTATAGTAATAAGTATCACTGTATGTCTGGATCATTTCTACCAGCGTTGTGTACTCTGTCCCATCAGCGTCCGTGATCACCGGATATACCTTGTCCTCAGACAGATAATATCCCCCAAGACGGATATAATAATAATCACCATTATAGTCATAGTCACTGTACCGACTGGCCGAAACAGCCGTCACCACCGGTGACGCCATCACATGCAGCTTGCCTGCAAAGGCGATGGGATCTCCCTCTTTCCGCTCCAGTACCAGATCATAATCTCCCGCCGTCATGATCCGATTGGCGTTGAGACCGGTACCGATATTCGTAAAGGTATAACTCAGTTTTCTCCCTACGTCATAAGAATCATAAAATGTATTGCTTCCATACAGCACACTCATGCCGTAAGAAGTGTAAGCCTCATTGCCGTTGATAGAGGATGAAACCATAAACTTCTTTCCATCCTTCACTGCATACACCGCTGTAAAAGCATCCGCAGCATAACTGCCGGGGAAATACAGATTGACATACTTATATGTATCCGCAGACGACATATAATAGTCCTGTACCTGCTCTACCGCCGCTGCAAAAGTGATCTGTTTGGTCTCTTCCTTCAGCACGCCGAACTGATCCGCAATGGAGACCTTCACCTCATACGTCTTGTCCTGCTCCAGCGTCACGCCCATAGCAGTATTTAAATCCTGCAGGAAGAAAGTTCTGGAATAGGAATCCATCCGTGCATCCGTGAATTCCTTGGTCACGTCACCGATCGAAACCGTGAGCGCATAAGTTCTCTTGGAATCCTTTGTACCTTTGTAATCCACGATCAACGGGAAGTTTCCGTTGTTATCCACATAATAGGTATCCAACAGCGTAAACTCGTTGGACCGGTAGTTGTAGACAATGCCCGACGCCTGCAGATCCGCCGGCAGCTTCGTGCCGTCAATGTCCTCCGGCTTCAGGAAGTTGTAGTTCAAGGACAGCTGCGTCCACTGCACACCACTCAAATCCGGCAACGATGCAATATCGTTATAATTCAAGTATACCGACTTTAAATCAGGGAGTTTCGTCAGCGGGCTGATGTCGCTGATATTCTGCCCCTCCAAAGTGATATAAGTCAGATTCGGCAGTTTCTCCGGCACATCCTCCAGTGAGGTAATCGGCCCACTTGTCGGCATGTGATAATAACTGAAGTCAGTAAGGCTCTCTAAATATACATTGGTCAGCTCTCTTCCATAGCTGTTCTCCTGCAATGCTGCATACAGGTTCTTATCTTTAAAATCCGCCTCCGTATAGGTGACAAGCTTTCCGGTTGTGTACGTCATGGGAGCTTCCGCACTGCCCGCATTCGCCAGAATCTCTCCGTTGCCGTCCGTCACAACTGCATAATACTCATAGGTCTGCTCCGGATTCAGGCTGGTAGAAGTTGACGCTGTTCCTGTTTTGGGCTCTGCCTCGCCGCCTGGCGTACTAAAATAACTACTGTTGCTTTGATAGTAGTTTTCACCATTCGTTCTGTAATATAGGTAGAGACGGATACCGCCTGTACTATAATCATCCACAGCATAGGAAGGCTGCAGCGTCGCATTCGCCCGTAGCATCATCCCCTTCCCCTCTGCATTTACGTCTACCTTCCGCTTTGAAACATCCTGCTGTTTGACAGGAATCTCCTTGGAAACATACCCTATGGTTCCCTCTGCGCCGGTACGTACACCGACACGCACCTCCAGAGCTTTCCCCGAATACGTTTCAACCGTTCCTGTGTATTTTCCGGTGTTACGCTCGTCATAAAGGGCTGTCATCGCATAGCTCTTACCATCCTCGTAGACTTCCACCCCGTTTACCAACTGTTCATTGTTCGGGTTCTTGATCTCCACCGAGATACTCTCTGCACCATATCCATAATTCAGGATCGTAACATCACCGATCTCTACGGCAGTCTTCTCCACCGGCGCCTTCGTCGTGAAGGTAGCCGGCTCCGTCAGGAAATAATAATTGTTGTAGTCGTTGTAGGAATAGGCCGCTACACGATAGGTATAGGTGGTATTGGCTGTCAGATCCACCGACAACGTTTGGGAATACTCGCTGTTGTCGTACGAGTAGAACCATTGGCCGCCGCTTACCTGATAGGATGCCTCCGTCGCCTGAGACAGCTCCGAAGAAGTTACCTTGGTCTTCTCAGAGAAGAAGTCCAGTGCTTCTCCCGAAGCAGGTGCCTGCGTGTAAATGAGGTAAAGGTAGGTGAAATTTCCGTTATCACCCTTCACCTTCACCTTGACATCCGCAGAGTAACTCTTTGCGGTTACCTCATTACTGGTCACCTGAAACGTAACGCTCTCATCCACGGGATACGTGCCCTGATCCAAGGCCGGAACGGTCACCTCCCCATTCTGCGATACGTCGCTTACCGACACGTCACTCGCCGATCCATCATTCTCAGATACATCGGACTGCGGCGTCTCAGCACCGTCTGACGTACCGACCATGTCAGCTGCTTCCGAATCGGATACATCGCTGACAATTGCCGGCACTTGTTCTGCCGCCAGCACCGGGTACGGACCATAGCTTGTGACCGTCGTCGATACCGCAAGCAGCAATGCCAAAAACTTACTGTGTCTTCGTTTCATAACTATCTCCCTTCTATAGTTTTTATGATCGTGGTATATTCTAGCACTTTCAGGGCACAGTTGCAAGAGCCCCTTTTGTGCACAAATATGACAAAATATATATTCCTATTCCGGGCATTTTATCAGCCCCTTCTCCCCCAGTGCCGCAATCGTCTTCGCAACATCGGCCGTCTTCATGGTGATCCTGCGTCCATCCTTTAAGTAAACATCCATCTTCACATCCTCAAACTCATATCTGTCAATGTCCGAAAATGGGAGCATTTCACAATAGACAGGCTTGCATTCCACCGAGGTCACGTAAACCTTCTCCTCACAAAAATACAATCGCCCGCACTTTATACCGTGTTCCAACTGAAAAATTCCATCCACTTGCAGAAAAAACGGCTCTGCGATCTGCTGCTCTATACGTACATACTTTCTCCGATATACCGCATCGTCGTAAACAAAAATCTCAAACAGCATCACAGAAGTACCCACGCCGCAGAAGCACGCCGCCCATGCCGCGAATCGCGGATCCACGAACAACATGATTACATAAGCGCAGACAGCAAAACAAGTGCCTAATGATATGGACAAGCCGATTTTGTTCATATACATCTACCTCACGTATATTTATATATCAATATTTCTCAATCTTTTGATCGAACAACTCATAATACTGCACACATCGATACGCATCTAAAAGATCATTGTCCTGCAATAAATTATTCCACACTCCCGTATCCGTCTTATAACCGGCCAAATTAATGATTGGAATATTCTGTTGCAAATCCAACAGATACTCTGAATACGCAGTATGTATTCCGATGAGATTCATTAAATTTGCTCCCAAATAGTTCAGACTCATATCCTGCTGCACAGATTTGGTTTCCATCTCATAATTACTCCATATAATATATGGTGTAATATATTGTTGCTCCGTCGCCTCGACAATTCCTTTTCCCGTATCATCCCGCATGGATTCCATGAATTCATTATCAAGTATCGGTTGATGATCTCCGAACATACACACAATAACCGGATCCGGTTGCCTGGAAAAATAGTCAATCAGGTTCAAAAAGGATTTATCAGATTCTCGAATCAATGTAAGATAGTTAATCACATCCGAATACTTCGCATATTGCTCCTCTATAGAAACCCGGCTCACGTGAGTGCTCAGTCCAACTGTATATCCGCCATGATTCTGCATCGTAACATTAAATAAAAAAAGCGGTGCTGTACGGTTTTCATATATTTCGATCACTTTCTCGTAATCCGACTGATCAGAGGCACACCAACTGACATTCGTCACATGTTCCATATCTTGCAATGTTACAAATTCATCAAATCCAAAATGGTTATACACTGTTGCTCTGTTCCAATTCTCTGCCAAATATGGATGAAATGCAACCGTTTCATATCCAAGCGCTTTAAAAGAGTCCGTAATATTGTATGCTTTGGACAAATCATAGCTTTGATAAGGATATATCCCCGACTTAATATTTGCCATTGTGCTTCCCGTCAGGAATTCAAATTCTGAGTTGCACGTCCCTCCGCCCCACACCGACACATATGTATTGCCTCTCATAACATAAGAATCTATGGCATTGAATCCAGCCATATATTCATCCGATTGAAAATCACCTAATACTCCAATATCTGCAAAGGACTCATTCATGATAACTATCACGGATGGTTTGGTGTCCATATGGATACCTTCCTGATACGATGACAATATCTGCTCAACACGCTTCTCGGAATAGTTTTGCGGTTTTGTCATCCGAATGTTCTGTGCACTCACTAGAAATGTAATTGGTGCCCCGTTTTCCTGAAACGTATTCTGCGGCATCCATCCATCAATCGTTGCTTGACATAGCGTTTCAATATCAATGCACCAAAAAGAAAAACCCATCAAGGAAAAAAACGATGCAACGCCTATCATATAAGCAGCTTTTCCTCTATAACTTTTAATGGAAATAGTCCTCTGCGGGGGACAATATAACAATAGGAGCAGATAGAAAAATAAGAATAATGTGCCACTGACAATGCTGCCACTGAGCATATAGTGATAACTGCCTACCACAGTCAAGGCTGTTTTGGCAGCCATCACATCACCATATAAGGGTGGACAACCTTTAAACTCCAAAACATAATGATTGATAACACCATATAACCAGCAAACTCCCATGACACTGCCATAAGCAAGAATGGTATTTCTGAACACTAACACAAGTGCTATCGTTAACATAAGTATAATTAGGAAATTAATTAAAAAAAACTTGAGAGAGATTTCATATACCTTATCATTCCAAAGCAACTCTTCCATTACAGTCGCTGAAAAAGAAGTCACACACGTATAGAGCGGAAGATTCATTTCCAGCTTAGCAGCCTTAATCTGATCCCCATGCATGATTCTATACAAAACCAACGATACCGCTAATACATACAGAAAACTTGCCTCAACAAAGTGACCTGTATCTGTAAAAATGATTCCTGCAATATGATTTTGTAAAAGTAGTAGGTATATTACACACCCGATAATAATCACCAAGTATCTATGCTTGTTTTTGTCCATTTTTCCCAAGTACATCCCTTAATTTCATGTATCCGCATTCCAACAATAGTGGCAGACCAACACCCGCAACATAATACACGGGCCATGCGCTGTAAAATGTATGCGGAAATACACTCATCCCATCTGTTCGACCCGAAATCACACAAATACACCAATCCACAAGCTTCATTGCAAGAAAATGTCCTGCCATAATCACAAAACTGTGCCGACCAATATAACTGAAAATCTTTCCGAAGCAATTCCAAGAAAAAATCCTTGCCAGGCTTAAGCAAAATCCGATTCCGATAAATGTCACCGGAAAAAAGGCAGCCGGAGAAATCAGCATAAAACGGGACAACTCAATGTACCCAATATCCCAGCATAGAATCAGACCCAAGCAGCCTGCCGAACAGGCACATAGCAATATCGTAAACCATTTGGGATATATTCTCTGATATTTCCGATAACAGTGCCCGCCTTCTATTACCGGAAGCATTAAATATGCAATCTGCATATTGTATAATAATCCAAACTGTTTATCTGTGATTATAGCACCGGTAACTCCTACCAGAATACAGAATATAATTCGCAGGATATGCCCCCACCTTCCGGGACACTTACTGGATGCCGCATGGCAAAGAGCATACATACACATGGAAAAAAACATAACCGGCAAAAACCAAAACGCTGCCAGGAACTCTCCCACGCCATTAAATGTTATAATATTCGTAATTGCAATAATATGTTCACTCACAGAAAACACATGGCCTTCCAATATGCCTATCTTCAGGCACAGGTTACGCATCACCAGCCAAATAAAAGAATACACTACAAACGGAACATACAACGCTTTTAATCTCTTAATAACATACGCTCCTACATCTGTCATATTTTCATTGTACAAATATCCCGCACAAAAGAAAAATACGGCCAAATGATATAGATACACAAACGGGCCGATCGATACAGATACGTCTCCCACCTTTATGATCCAGCTGGCATGACCAATGACAATCGAAACAATTCCAATCCCTTTAACAATATCCCAATATGAATCTCTTTGTTTTATCATACTACTCATTTTCTATCTACAAACCGAAATCCCCAGTTGCACAGACTCCAAAACATACTTACTGCAAGATACATTTTATGTCTTAAAAGAAAGACGGATACTCTCTTGGTTCTTTGTATCATTTTCGAATCCCATGTTACAAATTCTTTTATCTCATCCGTATCCCACATATCCGGAAAAAGTGTCTCTATGCGTGTCATATATTTTCTTAACATCCTGTATCTGGCCACCAATTTCTCTCTGCGGATTGGATACAGAGCAATAGCCAGCACTTGGTGTAAGTATACGGATCCTTTGATCTGCTCCACTTTTGTCTTCTCAATTTTTTCTGAATGCAAACGGTCCATGCAGATTTTGGAAGTATCCAACACAACAAATCTTTTTTCATCAAACCGACTGTTCTGAATAGAACCGCTGCGCTGATAATAGTAATACATAGGCTTGTCTACAGTAGTTATTTTTTTCGCTCTGGCAAGCACAATCGGTGTAACCGCTATATCTTCATTATTTTTGCCTACCGGAAACGTTAAGCCTTCGTACAATGATTTCCTTACGATTTTATTCCACGACGCAGGCATCATCGTCATATCAATTACTTGATGAAAAATGCCATCGCGTGCACTTACACGGCATGGATGAATCACATTCCTCTCCGCATCATCATACGCAAGCTGCAAATCACATATCACTATATCTGCATGTTCCTCGTCCAGTTTTTCCAGCATATCATGATACATGTATTCATCAATATAATCATCCGAATCCAGAAAGATAACATACTCTCCGGTAGCATGCTCCAGTCCGTAATTTTTTACATCTGATAACCCGCCGTTTTTCTTATCAAACCGTTTCATGTAGGAATAAGTATCACAATAGGTTTGTATAATGGCGGCCGAATGATCTTGTGAACCGTCATTTATGATCAACACTTCTACCGGCTCTGTCACATGCTCAATCGCCTTTACTACAGAATCCAGACACCTGCTGATATATTGTTCCATATTATAAACCGGAATAATTATTGATAAAAATATTTTAGAGTCCAAACCGTATCCTTTCCCTTTCTCTTCGTTCGTAAACCTTTTTCTGTACCTCGTCGGGTACATCAAAATTTGTCAGGGCATATTCCTGAAGTTTGACGATTTCATGAAACTCTCTCTCATGTGACGTAGATAAAGTCAGCCCCTTTGTCTGCATCCTATGATAGTTTAAAGAATCCCTAAAATATGCGATCTTCCCCTGTTTGAGAAGGTTCATATAAGTATACCAATCACCGGCCAGTTTATATTCCTTTGCCCCTTCCAGAATCTGACGGTAATCGCCGTTCTTAATGATTGCGCTGGAGACATTCGCAATTGTATTGTTGATGCACATACTTTCTGCCACTTCACGTTTGCCATCATTTACATAATTCACGGACCATTTTCCTGTCTTAAAAATATCTATCCAGGGCCTTAAATCTCCCATCAACAATACACTGTTTTCATCCATCGTCAAAGATTCACAATAAGACAAAACAACCTCTGGATCTTCAAATCCCTGCATCACAACTTCCAGGAAACGTGCATCACAACTGTCATCCGCTTCTGCAATCCATACATAATCCCCCTTGGCAAGTTCAAAAGCCTTTTGCCACTGTGCAAAAACACTTCCTGAATTTTGCTCATTCCGCATATAGCGCATTGATATACTGGTATGATTCTCCTGAATGCGCTTCATGATCAACTGCTCACTCTCATCCGTGGAACAATCGTCCAGTATAATCACTTCCTGCACGGGATATGTTTGGTAAAGTACTGAATCAATCCGTTCGTTCAGATAGTTTGCATAGTTATAATTCGGAATGACCGCCGTAACGCTCCTGACCGGACCCTCATAGGCTTTTCGCGGAGTATCTTCATTCGGTCCTTTTACAATTACCGGATTCCATTTCTGTTTGATCGTGTTCACCACCGCGGCAGCATTCACTTTTTTTTTAGTAGTGACTGTTTTTTTTAACCTGTAGACAATCCCCTGTCCCTTCAACAGTTCCTGTCTCTCTTGCTCTCTTCTGGCAATTTCTTTTTCATACCCTTCTTTTATATCCTCAATTGTTTGGTCAAACTGCTTCTGCGTCTCGTTTTCCCGCTCTTTCAAATCAGACAGTTCCTGGCAAAGCCGGTTGATCTTCTCCTCGTTTTGCTCTCCGTTAGCTCTTTCATGGCGCAATGCCTGACGCAGTTCATCCATCCCTGCCTCAACATCACTTAACTGCTTTGCCTGCGTCTCCTGCATGTCAAAACACTTCTGGTTGACGCTGTAATACGCATCAATCAACTGCGTATATCCTTTATCGTCAAAATCATAGTTTACAATTTTGTAGCACGCCGTTATTCTTTGAAAGCCCTTCGGAATACAGACTTCGAATTGTGGTTTCTCTCCCACACAATATAGATTACCCCCGATTTCGCATCCATTCGCTTGCATCTTGTCAAGTTTCACGCGATTCCCGCTGCTATCGGAAACCTCCAGCGAAACATCTGTCAATACCGCATTGGTATTTATCGGCCACAAAATGATGCGTTCACAATTCTCAGGAAGCTCAAATTCCTGTTTAATTGCAGATTCATACGGATCAAAATGCCTGGTGATACTGTTCTGGTAGCTGAAAGACTTATCCTGACGCTCAAACTGAACCTCCATATAATAATAGGATGTACTGTCCATTGATACCGATCTTTCTATCTGACCTGTCAGATACTCTCTGCTCAATGCCAGCGTAAACAAGTATTGATAAACATCTCCCTCCGGTCGATGTTTCAACTCACGCGCTACCTCTCTGGGCACATCGCTGTAACTATTTGTAATTTCCAATTCTCCGACTCTGATACGTTTCGCACGTTCTCCAACGACAGCCCATCCTGCATTTGCTGCAAACTGCTCAAAAGACTGTCGTGTAAAGAACTTTAGATGTGTATTGTCCAGAATTCCTGTGGGATGATACACAAAGCGGTCATTCATCAGATCTATCACAATTGCGTTATGAGAAATATTGGGGACAGATACGAACATGCGCCCATCCGGCTTCAGCATTGCCTTACATTTCTGTAAAACTTCTTCGGGATGAACCAGATGCTCCAATACGTCTGCAAAGATAATAAAATCATACTTCTTTTCCAGATTAAACCAGTGGTATTTTTCTATATCTCCCTGCTCCGTTCCCACAAAGCTCAGGTGTGCATACTGCGCCGCTTCCGTTCCCGATTCCTCATCAATTTCTACAATATCAACCGTACAATTTTTTTCAGTCTTCAGGAATCTGGTCAATCTGCCATTTGCCGGTCCAAATTCTAAAACATAGCTATTTGCATGCACTCCTACAGCAATCCATGAAATTGTATTATCATCATACAGATCCAAACCAAAATCATATTTACCCATTACTTACTCCATTCATGTGGAAGAATACAAATTCCCTCTCCTATATAATCTGCGCTTACTGTTAGCTCTTTTATCCTGGCACAATATTGCATCGGTACAGTTGCTGTCTTATCAAACAGAGCCACGTCAAAATAATATTTCCCGCCCAATACACGAATCCCTTCTGTATAGATCAGTCGATAATAATTCCGCCCTTTTATCCAAGGTATTTCTACCTGATCCAACAGTGTATTTAGTCCGCAAATATATTCATCATCGATCCGCTTAAGCGCAACTCCAAGAACCGGCTCTTTTACATGTTCATCATACACCTCATACTCAACTTCTATTGTCATTGGATCATTCCATGCAATTTCCGAAACCTCTATCCCTTTTTCATTGCGGAAAACGATATTTTTTACCTCTGCCAAAATACCGCTTTGTACTTTCCCTCTTACATCCGCCACCGATTCATTGATGGCCGCCGAAGCTTCCCCTTGCTTTTCTGCCGTCTGTTCCATATGGGCATCCAGCAATTTTAAGTAATCCATATATTGATCACACACCTTGCCGGTTTCACCGTATGCTTGTACTTTCCCTTCTTTCAGCCATAACGACTTCATACAAAAACGCCGAATTGCATTGATATCATGAGAAACGAATAATACCGTAACTCCCCCATCCATCATTTCCTTCATTTTGTCCATACATTTCATTTGAAATCGAATATCACCTACGCTGAGTACTTCATCAACGATCAAAATATCCGGTTCAACATTAATGGCCACTGCGAACGCCAATCTTGCAAACATACCTGATGAATACGTTTTTACCGGTTGTTCAATAAAATCCCCGATATCAGCAAAATCAATAATTTCCTGAATCTTCTTTTCCATCTGTGCATGAGAGAATCCCATCATTGTGCCGTTTAAATAAATATTCTTCAGTCCTGTAAATTCCGGATTGAATCCGGCCCCCAGCTCCAATAATGCTGCAATTTTGCCTTTAACCTTTACCTCGCCTCGGGTCTGCGACAGCACACCTGTAATAATCTTCAACAACGTTGACTTTCCGGACCCGTTCGTCCCGATGATTCCTACAACTTCTCCTGCTTTTATATCTAACCCGTCAATATCTAACACACAACGATCTTGCCCATACTGCTTATGTGTAATACTGAACGCCTCTTTCACACGATCAAATGGTTTCTTATATAAAGTGTAATTTTTTTTCAAATTCCTAATCTCAACAGTATTCATACACACATACCCCAACTATAATACGTCTGCAAAATGTGGTTTCATTTTCGCAGAGACATGATTTCCCAACGCCAGCATAAACACTGTGATAAGCCAGAAATAAATCGTCCATTCCGGCTTTTCCCAAAACCATACCTTGTTGATAAAACAATCTCTATATCCTTCTGTCAGGTAAAAAACAGGATTTGTTTTTATAATCCACCAGAATGCTTCCGGCACCACGTTTTTGTAAGGCCAGATAATAGGTGTTGCCCATAGTAATATATCCAGTACAATATTCACTATTTGGCTTAAATCTCTAAAAAAAAGTACAAGGGAGGATGTGCATTTACCAATAGCATATACCAAAAGTACTGTTGCAAAAACATAGTAAAACAACTGAATCAACTGCAATGGCATAGACTCTCCACATAAAAAACCTACGCAAAAAAGCAATACCAAAAACACCAGATGCACAAAAAAAGAAGAGATAATCTTTATAATCGGTAATAGTTCTATATCGAACACAACCTTTTTAACCAAATAACTGTATTCGATATACACCCCTGTGATCGCTCTGACACAATCCGCAAAGAAAAACCACGGGATCATTCCTGCTGCAAACCAAAACAAATAGGAAACCCCTTCAACCGGCGACGTTGAACGCAATCCATATTGAAAAACACATGCGTATATTAAAACTGTCATGATCGGTTGTAAAAACGCCCAAAATGTTCCGAATATGGATCCGGCATATTTTGTAGCAAAATCATTTAATGCCAAATTCCAAATTATCTCTTTATTTCTCTTTATGAGTCTGATCATTTATTTGCTCCGTTTCCTCAGCGTCTTCTTCCCCATCCTGCTCTCCCCGCCGTTTTCCCTCCGCATCGAGCAGTGCAAACTCCAGCTTCTTGATCCTGTACTGTGTGTCCTCGATCAATTTGCGGTTCGCCGAGATGATGTCCGCCTGCATACCCATCATGAAGCTCTGTACGCCGATCATGATGAGCAGGATCGCGAGGATCAGGGACTGCATGTGCCCGCCGCCGTCGCCGCTTGCGCGCAGGATCAGGAAGCGCACGCCCAACAGGAAGCCCGGCACACCGAAGACAAGCGCGATCACAGTGAAGGTGAACAGGGAGCGGTACATCAAAAAGGCGCGCAGGATCGTCAACATGGACTTTTTGATATAATCCCACATGCTGTGGGACAGTCTGGACTTGCGCAGCTGCGGATTGGTGTGCACCGGCACGGAGGTGATGGCCATCTTGTTCCGTCCCGCCTGCACGATGGTCTCCAGCGTGTAGGTGTACTCATTGTGCACGTTTACACGCATGGCAGCCTGACGGCTGTATGCGCGGAACCCGCTGGGTGCGTCCGGAATCTTTGTGCGGGACGCTTTTCTGACTACCCAGCTGCCAAAGTGCTGAAGTTTCTTCTTGAGCGGAGAAAAGCTCGCCGTCTCATCGATGGGGCGTTCCCCGATCACGATATCCGCCTTTTTTTCCATGATGGGACGGATCAGTTTCTCGATGTCCGCGCCGCAATATTGATTGTCTGCATCTGTATTGACAATGATATCCGCACCATTGCGGAGCGCCAGGTCGATGCCGGCCAGAAATCCTCTGGCCAGTCCGAGATTCTGCTTAAAGTGCACCACATAGTGCACACCCCACTCTTTGGCCAGCTGCTCGGTATTGTCGCTGCTGCCGTCGTTGATGATCAGGTATTCGATCACATCAATGCCGTCGATGTGCTTCGGCAGGTCGTTCAGCGCCACAAGCAGCGTCTCCGCCTCGTTATAGCAAGGGATCTGTATAATCAGCTTCATTTGTATCTCCTATCTCATTACCGCATCCGCTTGATCCGCCGCTCGATGCCGGTTAACAACGGGGAGCGCAGCGAGGTGCGCAGCAAGTGCTCCAATACAGTCTGCGCCACATAGGCTGTCACGGACCACCTGCGGCTTAAAAGCGGCAGGATGCACCCGGGAATGACGCGTCCTTTTTTCAGGAAGCGTCTGGCGTTTATACTATCTTCGAATTGTCTGCTGTAGATCTGTGTCGCGCAGTATGTGCGGATCTCCGCCTTGCTTGCACGCTGCCTGCCGCAGACCAGATTGTGCATGGCGTCAATGTACTGTTTGCAGCGTGTGACCTGTCGGAAGTAAGTAAGTTCCCGCGAAGATGCGCCGGCTGCCTGCAGCGAAGCTTCCTGATCCTGCAGGCATGCATCCTGTTTTGCCCCGATATCCTCCACGAAGCGGCAGGCATAGGTCTCGGAGCGCTCGTTGACGCGCCACAGATATCCTACATCAGATATTGTACTCACCTTTTGTGCTTTTGACAAGGCTTCTAATTTTACCAGTAAATCATCCTCAAAATTCACATAGGCGCGAAACCGAAGCTGCGCGGCCTTCCAGAAGCTTGTGCGGAACAGGCAGACCCAGATATTGGGATAATGGTTGCCCGCCTCCTGCAGAAACGGCACGCGGTAGCCGTTGAACAGCATCGGATAGATCAACCCCGTGCGGATCCTGCTGCCCGCATAGAGATTGTCCTCCAGTAGATCGTAGTCCGAACGCTTTCCATCGATCAGTCTCGCGGAGGAGCACATCGCCATATCGCTGCCGTCCCGCTCCATGCGCGCCAACAGCTTCTCATACAGAGACGCCGCCACCAGGTCATCCTGGTCGCAAAAGCACAGATAGTCGCCGTTTGCAAGCGCTGCCCCGAAATTGCGCGCCGCCACCACGCCGCTGTTGGGCTGTGTGTACACGGCAATTCTCTGATCCTGCTGCTTCAGGCTCTGCAGAATCGCGAGGCTGCGATCCGTCGAGCCGTCATCCACCGCAATAATCTCCAGCTCACGACAGGTGGAGCGGCAGATGGACCGGATGGTCTGCCGAATATAAGTTTCTCCATTGTAGACCGGAATCACAACACTAATCATAGACTGTCATCCTCTGCGCAGCTGTTGATAGCGCTTATACCCTTTCCCCACCAGGCGGACAAGATAAGGCGAGCCATAGGAAAGGAGTGCCATACATTTTAAAGAGGCCCTCGCCGTGGTATCCTGCAGCACCAGCCGTCTGTAGGCGCATATCCGCAGCCACAGGTAGCGGCGCTCTCTTGGATAGGCCTTGGTCACCAGCGTAAAATTATCCGCCGCACTGAAAAAGCAGCGGCTCGCCGCCGGCAGTCGCAGCACCGGATCCCGCTTCACCTCCCGGTAGATCTCCTCCGCCGCGTACAGCTGATCCATCCGCGCCGGTGTGAAATCCGCGTTCACAATGCTGTTCGGGTGCTGTCTGTAATAATAGAGCGGCACATCCAGCCAGGACGCCTGCTCTGTCTGCGCCAGCACCTGCCACAGGGTCGGTACATCCTCGAATAATTTTCCTTCCGGAAAACGGATTTTTTCAAACAAGGCAGCTTTATAGAGCTTGCCATGAGCATACATGCTCAGTCTGCCGGAGAGCATCCACACCTGCAGCTGCTTTCCTGCCAGGATGCGATGTGCCCGCGGCGGCGTTCTATGGGTAGGCGCCACATTGCCGGACACCTTGCAGTGTGAGCCGATCACCAGATCCGTGCCGTCTCGCAGCGCGCATCTAAGAAGCATTTGCACGTAGTCCTTGCGCACGTAATCATCGGCGTCTACGAATACCACGTAGTCCCCCTTCATCGCGTCAAGCCCCGTATTGCGCGCCGCTGACAAGCCGCCGTTCGTCCGATGAATCACGCGGATGCGCGCGTCGCCCGCCGCATAGGTGTCGCACAGTCTGCCGCTGCCGTCCGTGGAACCGTCATCCACCAGCCAGATCTCCAGCTTTCCATAGGTCTGCGCCAGCACGCTCTCGACACAGTCGTCCAGATATTCTATCATATTGTAGACCGGAATAATCACACTGACCATTGGCTTCTTCATATCCTGTCTCCTCCGGTTTTTTCCGTCTTCGATCGGTTGCGGAAGGAGGTTCTGTCATACAGGCCGAACACAAAATGTACAAAAGCCTTCCCGATCACCCGCAGCTTACGCCCTTTGTATTTTCCCTTGCACAACACCTGCAGCGCATCCCACCACAGCTTTCCCATGCACAGGAAGCAATAAAGCGGCGTCTCATACTCCCAGAAGCCGATCAGATTGTTTCGATAGTAGTAAAAATACAGCGGAATCCTGTCCGGATTGGTCTCTTTCACAATGGACAGCTCCTGTGCGCTTCCGCGCAGATGGGTCGCCTTGCTCTTGCCGACCATGTACGCGGGGCCGAAGTCCCGGATCAGCCGCTGCGTATACTCGGAGTCGTCCCCCCAGATAAAGAAGGGTTTCCAGGGCAGCCCGCAGCGGTCGATAGCCGCTCCGTTCAGCAACAGGGAGACAAAGGTCGCCTTTACGACCTGGACAATGCCCTCGTCCAGATATTGGTACCAGTCCGTATAGTGTAGAAACTGTTTCCTCGTGAGTTTGGGGACATTCATGGCCTCCCCGCTTGTTCCGCGCACCGAACTGGCTAAAAAGCTGATCCTGCCCTTGATTTTCTCCCGTGCGGCAAGCAGTTCCGCCAGACAGGTCGGATCGGGAATCACGTCATCGTCCATGATCCACACCCAGTCCGCCCCGTTTTGCCGCGCGAGCCGGATCCCTTCATGAAAACCGCCCGCGCCGCCGCTGTTCGCGGAAAGTCTGCGATAGATCAGCTCCGGCTGCGCCGGATAGGCCTGCTGCCGGATATAGGCTTCCGTGCCGTCCGTGCTGTGGTTGTCGATCACGACGATCTGATCTGCAGGCCGCGTCTGCCGGTACACTGCCTGCAGGCACTTCGCCAGTAATTCTTTTCGATTGTATGTGACGATCACCGCCGCAATTTTCCCTTGCATATGCTTTCCTCAATGTGCGAGCTTTCTCGCCCGTTTGGCCAGCTCCGTGTCGCTTCCGACACTCACCGCGAACTGGTACGACTTACCGATACAGTAAAAATTCTCCGCATATCCGGGCACGCCCACGAAGTCGTCACCCGTGATGTAAAACGCTTCTTCCTCCGGATCAACCTGGGTCGTGTCAATCACAGTCACCGGTGTATCCGGCATGAGGAACTGGAAGCTCTCCGACCAGTATCTGGCCTCCGTGTCCCTGCAATAATAAATGTTGTTGCCGGCCTCGCCGTCCACCTGCTGCAACGCCTCCACAAGGCTGATGATGTTGTATACTCTCAAATCCTGCTTGCTTGCCATGGTGTCAAAGACCATGCCGTAAGCAATCTTGCAAAACAGCACCGTAAGCGGCACGAGGATCAGTGTCCTGGGGATCCAGGTCTGCTTTCCCGGGCCGCGCCACCGAAGCAAGAGCAGCACCGCCAGAGAGACGCCGATGCCAAACGCCGTAAAGTAGTACATCGCGTCATAGGGCGGCACGTCCTTCTGCAAAAACAGGGAGGTGTACATGCTGTGGTACGCCTGATAACTGGTCAGTCCCAGCCTGTCCAACACATATTCGCAGATCACGCCCGAGATGCCGGCTACGCACACATAGACCATCGTCTTGCCGACCCAGTATTTATCCCGCAGATAGACCATGGCGCCGATGATAATATAAATTCCCAGCATATGCTCCGTGTAACGTCCATAGAGCAGGATATCATTGCGCGTCACATCGATCATATAGATCGCGGCGATCATAAAGTTTCCCAGGAACATGAGCAGCAGCCAGATATACCAGACGGTCAGCTCTCCCACCGTCTCCTGTTCTTTCGTCTTCTTACCCGCTTTTTTACCTGTCTTTTTCGGGGCAGCTGCGCTCTTCTTCGCGGCGCCCGTCGCCGCAGCCGCCGCATCCTGCGGCCGTCTCTGTGCCCACAGCTGGCGGATATACGCGATACTCTGCGCGAACAGCTTTTCCATGCTCCACCAGATCAACAGACAGGTGGACATGGTCAGATAAAACCACTTGCCCACGATGCTCTGGAACAGACTGACAAACCCATCCCAGGTGAAGATGCTGCGCAGCTTGTGCAGCTGTCCCGCGAAATCATTCACCTGTACGCGCGCGTTATCCGCCACCGGCGCTGCCGTCCGCGCGCCTGTCAGATAATAGATCAGGCCGCCCGCCAGCGCAACCGCCGCCATCGCGATTAGAATTCTTCTGCGTTTGGGATCCACAAAGAAAAGGCCCAGCGCCATCACACACGCCGCAATTGCAAACAGTATAATCCGGCTGTGGCCCATGGTACTTTGGTAGTATGTGCCCAGCAGATCCGTCTTGAGCAGGGAGTGTAAAAATAATAAGCCTCCCAGCGTCATGCCAAATACAATGACATCTTTTCTGCGCTCCTTCTCGCGCACAAACAGCAAAATCATGATCATCACCGTGGCAATGATCACCGAAAGGGTCCGCTGGTGGATGACATACAGCGCCACCGCGTTCACCGCGATTCCCACATGGTTCCAGATGCCGGGCTTTTGGATCACGCGCAGGCTGAGCCAGACAAACACCCAGAACGCGAACACCAACAGACATTCCGCCCACGCAATGTGGGAGAACACCAGATAACAGGAATACACCTGGCACAGGAAGCACAATCCGTCCCGCAGCAGAGGTGCGCAATCCGGATAAAGCTGCTTCGTCACATATCTCGCCAGCCAGAAGCTCGCGACGAGAAACAGGGCGTTCACAACGATCGCCGCCTTGTACATGAGGGGCGGCGAGGATATCAACAGCCGTATGGGCGTCAACACCAGCATGCCGTAGCCGTAGCTGTAATAGGGAATCCCGCTGGCCACCGACTTCCAGTCCGTCCCCGTCAGATAGGCACTGCCCGTCCAATAGCCGAACTCATCATCAAACAACAAAAACTGGTGGAACTGATCGATCCCCCAGATCGCAAGCACAAAGATGACCACCGAACAAAGTATCGGGAACAACCACTGTACATACCCCTGTCCCTTTCCTGCGCCCTGTCCGACGGCATGCTTTTTCTGATTCTGTTTCTTTTTCATAATTTCACTCTTGTCTCCTGCAGTGTAAGTCCAGACTTTGCATGAAAAACAAATGTCTGCTGCGCAGCCGCTTGTTTTCTGCTTGTCTGGTTCATACTCGAAAGCACGCTGCTGCGCAGCTTTTTGATTTGCTTCGCAAATCTGCTTTCTCGTTGAAACATGCATGAAAAACAAATGTCTGCTGCGCAGCCGCTTGTTTTTCTTTGCATGTTTCATTGTATCACATTGGGGGGCAGATGTCCATGCAGCGATGTAAGTTCGTCTATGCGGGCGGTTGGCCTATGCAGGCAGGTGGTGCCGGCATAGGCTGCGCCTTGAGTGCAGTCAGCACATCCCGCATGCACTGCGGGCGTTCCTGCGGCTGTTCGGCAGTGCAGCGCGTCGCCAGCTGCTGCCAGACGGCCGGCAGGGCATCTGCACCGGATCGTTTCCGCTTAGCCGTCCCGGGCAGCATTACCCGCAGCAATTTCCCAAATGCATAGACATCACTGTAGGTGTCCTGCCGAATGCCCAGGTCATCCAACTGCTCCGGTGCCGCATACCCTCTGGTCCCCGCCCGGGAGCGGCCGGCCACGGAGCGCGGTCTGGCACAGCCCAGATCCAGGAGCCGCACCCGCCGGTGCACCTGATCGAACAGAACGTGCTCCGGCTTTAAGTCACGGTACAATATCGGATCCGGCCTCTCCTGCAGATCGGCCAGCCCCTCCGCCAGCGCAAGCATCACCGCGCGCGCGTCAAAGCCGCTGTCCTTCGTCTTTCCGCGCAGCATCTCCCGCAGCGAGACGCCCTGAATGTATTCCATGAAGAAAAACGTGTGCTGTGCTGTATCCCGCAGGTCATGATACGCCGCAAACAGGGGGTGCCGGATCTCCCGCTGCAGCGTCGCCTCCTGTCTGAGCAGTATGCGTTCCTGCGTCTCTGCGGCCACCTTGCAGGCGTACAGCACTCCCGCTGTCCCGGCTACCAGGTACACCTTCCCCTGGGCGCCGCTGCCCAGGGGGCGCAGGACGCGATAGCCCAGCTGTAAAAGCGTCTCCTCCGGCACCTGATCCGCCTGCAGTCCAAGATACAAAAGCACCGGATCCGGGGCGCCGCCCCGAACCGCCGCCGTCGCGGTCTCCGCCAGATGTCTGCTGACGCGGTCTGTGTCTGTCAACGCGGATGCCTGCAGGCATTCCCCCAACCGCCTGGCGTCCATCTGCCGGAAAAAAGATGCGTTTCCAAGCAGGATCCCCGCGCCTGCTTCCCAGTCCGCCCTTCTCCACTGCATCCCCGCGGATACGGTGGTCAGCGAACAACCTGTTGCTCTGTCAAAACAGGTCTGCATCAGCCATAGCTCCGCCTGTCCCTTCCACATGTAAAAGCAGTGCGTACCCAGTGCGCAAAACAGTGCACAGGCATCCTGCTCCGTCAACAGACCCGCTGCCTGCTGCGCCGCAAACAGCGTCTGGGTATGTGCAAACAGCCGATCCGTCACGCGTTCCTGCCGCCGCCCAGGGCAGATGGTCTGTCGCTGATCTTCCCACCAGCCTGCAATCCGGTCCCGCAGCTTTTGTATCCGCGCCGGATCCTCTTTTGCGCCGACGATCAGAAAGGCCAATACAGCCGGCGTCCGGTCCCGCACGGCAGTTTGCCGGCAAAAAAGCGCAGTGCTCCTGCCCTCGCTCTGATAAGTCCCTGTTACATAGTGCATAAACTACCTCCTTTTGTATTTATAAGTGCTTTGCTGAAAATACTTCTGTCTTTAAAACGCTTTGTACTTGTTAACATTTGGGATTGTTTGGATGATAACGCCGCCCCGAAAGACCTCGGGGCGGCACACAGATTCACTTAGATACCGAATACATTGGCAATATCGTTAAAGAAAATGATCACCATGAGGATCATGAAAAACATCAGGCCGATGAAATGCACCATACCTTCCTTCTCGGGCGGTACCGGTTTCCCGCGGATCACCTCCACAAGCAGGAAGACCAGTCTGCCGCCATCCAGTGCCGGAATCGGCAACAGATTGATGATCCCGAGGTTCACCGTGAGCAGCAGGGTGATGTTCATCATATTGACCAGCACATCCTTCCAGCCGTACGCTCTGGCCTGTTCGTAGGTCTGCCCCACCATGTTCGCGATACCCACAGGTCCTGCAATGTCCTTGCGCCCGACCTTTCCTGTCAGCAGCATTCCCAGGCTCTTGTAAGTATTTTTCACATTGTAGCGCATCTCGTACCAAGCATAGCGCAGAGGATCCAATCCCTCCAGCTCCACGAAGTCACCGTTGGAAAAGCCGAACATATATCTGCCGTATTGTTCGTCGTACTGGGGTACAATGGTGGTGGTATAGCGCTGTCCGTCCCGCTCATAGACCAGCTCCACATCGCCGCCGCGATACAGCGCGTTGAAGATCAGCAGCTCCTCGTACAGGTAGATCCGCTCTCCGTTCAGCGACACGATCCGGTCCCCGTCCTGCAGTCCCGCCGCCTCCGCCGCGCTGCCTTGCATCACCTGTGTTGCAACCGGATCTCTGATCACAATCATATTGACCATGGCCAGCGCAATGAGAAAGCCCAGGATGAAATTAAAGATCGGGCCCGCCGCCACGGTGGAGATTCGTTTCCAGACATTGGCGTTGTAAAACGCTCCGGGACTCTCCTCGCCCTCCTTGGTGTTCAGCCCGTCCTCGCCCTCAAACATGCAGGCGCCGCCGATGGGCAACAATTTCAGCGAATATTTGGTGTCACCCTTTTGGAAAGAGCAGAGCGTGGGGCCCATCCCCACCGAGAACTCCACCACGTGGATCCCGCCGGCCTTGGCCAGCAGAAAGTGCCCCATCTCATGGGAGATCACAACAATTCCGAAAATGATAAAAAACAAAATAATTGTCCAGATATTCATAGTCAAATCCTTTTTTGATATGCACTGATAAATTCGTAAGCCTCCTGCTCAGCGGCAAGGATCTCCTCCACAGACGGATTCACCTTGTTGTGATGGGCATCCATGCACGCCTCGATCAGCTCCGTGATCTGCAGGTAGGATATTTTTCTGTCCAGAAAAAGCGCAACGGCTTTTTCATTGGCCGCATTGAACACGGTCGGCATGCTGCCGCCCGCCACAGCTGCCCGTTTGGCCAGCCGCAGGCCGGTAAATACGTCCTCATCCGGCTGCTCAAAGGTAAGCTGCGCCAGCGCGAAAAAGTCGACGCGTTTGCCGTCCATGGGTCTTCTGTCCGGATAATACAGGGCATACTGGATCGGCAGCTTCATATCCGGCGTGCCCAACTGCGCGATGATGGCGCCGTCCACATACTGCACGGCGGAATGGATGATGCTCTGTGGATGCACGACCACCTGAATCTGCTCGATCGGCACGTTGAAGAGCCATTTCGCCTCCATCACCTCCAGCCCTTTGTTGACCATGGTCGAGGAATCGATGGTGATCTTTCTGCCCATGGACCAGTTGGGGTGCTTGAGCGCATCCTCCACCTGCATACCGGCCAGCTCTGCTTTTGTTTTGCCGCGGAACGGACCGCCTGACGCAGTGAGCAGGATCTTCTCGATCCTGTCTGCCGGCTCACCGTTTAGCGACTGGAAGATCGCGCTGTGCTCCGAGTCCACCGGCAGGATCTGCACGCCATGCTTTGCCGCGAGCGGCATAATGATGTGTCCCGCACAGACCAGCGTCTCCTTGTTGGCGAGCGCAATGGTCTTGCCGTCCTCAATCGCAGCTATCGTCGGTCTGATACCAATCATACCCACAATCGCGGTAACTAATACGTCCATCTCCTCCATGACAGCGATCTCCAAGAGACCGTCCATACCGGATACAATCCGCACCGGCAGATCTGCCACGCGCAGCCTTAACTGCGCCGCAGCCTCCTCGCTCCACATGCCGGCCAACACCGGTCTGAATTCTCTGATCTGGCGCTCCATCAGCTCCACGTTATTCCCCGCCGCCAGCGCCTTCACCGTAAGATCGCCATTCGCGCGCACCACCTCCAGCGTCTGTGTGCCGATGGAGCCGGTAGAACCCAAAATTGCAATTTGTTTCTGATTCGACATGTTTCCTATCCTCTTTCGTTTGTGTAAACACTTTTACAAAAGCATCAAAAGCGCCAGAAAATATACCATCGGCGCCGTCACCGTCATACTGTCAAACCGATCCATGATCCCCCCGTGACCCGGAATCAGATTGCCGTAATCTTTGATCTGATGATCCCGCTTGATCGCCGAGGCCGCCAGATCGCCCACCATGCTCATCACTGCGCCGACCGCACAGATAAACGCGATCACCAATGCCGCATGCTGTCCGGGCAGCTCCTGTTCAACCACCAGATATCCGTAGATCCCGCCGATGAGCGCCGCACCGATCACGCCGCCAAAACATCCCTCCAGCGATTTCTTCGGGCTGAGCTTCGGAAAGATCTTCTTTTTGCCGATCAGCACCCCGACCACATACGCGCAGGTATCGCAACCCCAGGAGCTGATCAGAATCAGCCACACCAACTGCTGTCCCTGCGGGCAGGCCCGCGTCAGATACACAAAAGAGAGCAGCACCGGCGCGTACAGGAACGAGAACACCGCCCCTGCCACCTGCATCGCCTGAAATTTGGGAAACGTGACCACATAGCAGAACATTTGCGCCAGAAAAAACGCCACGATACACATGAGCAGCATCACTTTATCCTCAGAAAAATACACCGCCGCATAGTACGCCGTAATGCCGCACAGTCCGATGATCTCCAGCGCATTGAATGTATGCCCCTCTCCGCTTGCGCCGAGGGCCTTCGTCAACTCCCTGTACGCGATCATCGCACATCCCCAGGATACCAAAAGCAACGGGATCCCGCCGAAATACATGACAGAAACGGCGATGGCGAGCAGGACAATTCCACTGAACAGTCTAGTCCAAAACATCTCTACTCCTCCTTCAGCCCACCGTATTTTCTGTCTCTATGATTATATGCCTCCACGGCCTTTTCCAATTCTTGTTTTGAAAAATCGGGCCAGGCCACCGGCGTGAAGTACAGTTCTGTGTATGCCAGCTGCCAGAGCAGGAAGTTGGATATCCGCTGCTCATTACAGGTGCGAATCAGGAGATCTGGATCCGGCAAACCGGCCGTATCCAGCTGTTCGTTCAACAGTTGATCCGTGATCTGCTCGGGTTTCAGCGTCCCAGCCGCCACCTGATCTGCCAGCTTTTTCACCGCACGTGTCATTTCGTCGCGGCCACCGTAATTGATCGCAATCTGAAAATGCAGTCCATCGTTGTGCTTGGTCGCCTCCATCAGCTCCGCGATTTTTTCCTGCAGATCCTCCTCCAGACGCGTCAGATCGCCGATCACCCGCACACACATCCGGTTTTTTTCCGCCGTCTTCAGACAGTTTTTCATATAGTTGCGCAGCAGCTTCATCAGTGCGTCCACTTCCTCCTGGGGTCTGTTCCAGTTCTCCGTGGAAAACGCGTAGACCGTCAGATACTGGATGCCCATCTTATACGCTTCCTCGCAGATTTTCTCCACCGTTTTCGCACCCTCTACATGACCATAGTTGCGCGGGAGCCCCTTCGCCTTGGCCCAGCGCCCGTTGCCGTCCAGGATGATCGCTACATGCCGCGGTATTTCCATATGCTTATCCATGCTTCCAAAACCTTTCTCATCCAACGCAATCCGAAGAAAACGTTGATCTCCTCCAGCCGATAATACAGGGCGGATGAGTACGACCCCTTCCGCCCTTGTTCCATACAATGCTAAACCGTCATAATCTCCTTGGTCTTCACATCCATCGCCGCATCAATATCCTTGATGTACTTGTCTGTGAGCTTCTGCAATTCCTCTTCCAGCTGTTGGATCTCATCCTCGGACACTTCCGTCTTCGCAAGCTTCTTGAACGCATCGTTGCCGTCGCGCCGGATGTTGCGGACTGCCACCTTGGCCTCCTCGGCTTTCTTCTTCACATCCTTGGCCAGATCCTTTCTGCGCTCCTCCGTGAGCTCCGGAAATACCAGACGGATCACGCTGCCGTCATTGGAGGGATTGATACCGATATCGGAGGTTTGGATCGCCTTCTCGATCTCACGGATCATCGTTTTCTCCCAGGGAGCGATCTGAATGATGCGCGCCTCGGGAACCGTCACGTTGCCCACCTGCTGGATGGGCGTCGGGGTTCCGTAATAATCCACACGCAGCTTATCGAGCACATGGGGATTGGCACGTCCCGCACGCAGGCCCGCATAATCCTTCTCCAGAAACTCTACCGTTTTCTTCATTTTGTCGTCATACTGCTGTAACCTTGTGTCCATAGTTTCCTCTCTTTCTGCCCTTCGCGGCAATTCCTCTTAAACGGTCACCTTGGTGCCGCTGAATTTCCCTTTCACAGTGTTGACAATGCTGTTCTCCTCGTTCAAGCCGAATACCCACATGGGCATATGATTGTCTCTGGCGAGAATCGACGCCGTCATATCCACCACCTGCAGGTTCTTGGCGATCACCTCATCGATGGTCACCTCGTCATATTTTTTCGCATCCGGACACCTCGCCGGATCCGCATCATAGACGCCGTCGATCGATTTGGCGAGCAGAATCACATCCGCATCCACCTCAATCGCCCGCAGCACCACGCCGGTATCCGTGGAGAAATACGGATGGCCCGTACCGCCGGCAAAAAATACAACCATATTTCTGGAAAAATATTTATTCGCTCTGTCCTTGGAAAATAACTTGGTAAAGGAGCCACACTCGAAGGGCGTGAGGATATTAGTCATCATTCCCACCGAGCGGAAGATCTCCGACACGTAAATACAATTCATGATCGTGGCCAGCATACCGATCTGATCCGCCTTCGTGCGGTCAATATTCTCGCTGGAACGTCCGCGCCAGAAATTGCCGCCGCCGATCACAATGCCCACCTGAATACCATCGTCCACCAGTTCCTTGACCTGCAGCGCTACCTTTCGCACAGTCTCCTCGTCAAATCCGGTCTTTTTCTCTCCGGCAAGCGCCTCCCCGGAAAGCTTTAACAAAATTCTACGCATGATCCACCTCCAGTTTAATGATTCGGTGTATAGTCATCAAAGAACGTAGCCAGGCTGACATCCGCGTAACACTGCGAACATACGCCCTCCACTACCGCACCGTTATTGATCTGCATCGATTTCGACTTGATATTGCCCATCACCATCGCGGAGGAATCCAAAATCACCGGTCCCTGCACATCGATGTCTCCCTTGACGGCTCCCGCGATCGCCGCGCAGGACGCCACGATATTGCCGATCACCACGGAATTTTTGCCGATCTTAACAGCTCCGTCACAATAGATTTCTCCGTTGATCCGTCCGCCCTCGGTATAGACCTCCGCAGCCTTGGAGTTGCCGTTGATCACACCGCTCACGCTGAGTTTGCCGAGCACCTCCACATTGCCGTCGATCACGCCGGCTACCTCCACGGACTTCTTGGAGATCAGGCCGCCCTGCAGATACAGCCCATCCGCGAGATAGGAAACATCCGGCTGCCGCTGCGGGGTGCTTTCCGCCGCAACAGGTGCCTCCGCCACTGACGGCTCCGCCGGCATCTCATATGCCACATCCGCGTCCGCCACAGGATCCGACACCGCATCGGCAATGATCGCCGCATCTGCCATCGTATCCGCCATCGTATCCGCAATGATTGCCGCGTCCGCCTCCGCCACCGCCTCCGCCGCGGGCATCTCATAAGTCATCGTCGCCATGGCATCTGCCATCACATCCGGTATCGCCTCCGCCATCGTGTCTGCGATGATCGCCGCATCCGCATCTGCGTCCGCCACCGGCTCCTCCGCGGGTGCATCATAGGCCGGCATCTCCGGCTGCGATGTTGTCTCCGTCATAAGCGCCGCCACGTCCTCCGCGCCCAGCTTCGGAATATCCAGTACCAGCTCCGGCCACGCCGACGCATCATCTGTCGTCGTGGGCTCTTCAGCAGGTATTTCATCGGCGGGTATCTCAGTCACAGTACCATCAATCGTCGCATCCGGCAGGTCTGCCAGAAGGCTTTCCAGCTCCGCATCCAAAGCCGGAATATCCGACACCAGTCCAAAGATTTCCTCATCCATCTCAGACGGTTCGGGCGCCGCTGTTCCATCCGGGTCCAGCTCGTCCATCGGAATCTCTATGGTATCGATATTTTTCAGCATCTCCTCCAGCGAGACATCTACCGTCTCCCCGGTATCCGCTGTCTCCGCAGGTGCCTCCTCCGGAAGCAGTTCATTGACCGCCTGCGATAAATCTTCTTTCAAATCCGAGAAAAAGCCCATTTCTCTCTCCTTCCGCCTCCGCTCTGTGCGCTTATGCATACACGGCTTTTGTCCCCAGACACCCCTCCGGGCGTGTCGCCCGTCGGAATCAGACCTGTCTGTCGGACACTTTGGTTCAAGTATACCATACTTTGCCTGCATGGAAAAGTTAAAAAATCAAATTGTTTTATAAAATATGAAAAAATAAAAATTGCAACTTGTCACAAGTTATACTATAATGTTTCTTTGGAAAGGAACAAGAGTATCGTTTTCCCGCGGGAAATCCTCTTGACATGGTGAACATATGAGCTTTGAATTTATTAAGAAACTACCGACTCCCGCTGAAATTCGGGAAGAACACGCGCTCCCTGAAAAACTGGTACGCCTGAAGGCTGAGCGCGATGCAGAAATCCGCGATGTGATTACCGGCAAAAGCAATAAATTTCTGGTGATCATCGGACCCTGTTCCGCAGACAATGAAGATTCCGTATGCGACTACGTAAATCGTCTCGCAAAAGTCAACGATAAGGTGAAGGATAAGCTGATCCTGATTCCGAGAATTTACACCAACAAGCCCCGCACCACCGGCGAGGGATACAAAGGAATGATCCATCAACCCAATCCGGAGCAGGGCTCCGATTTTCTGGCCGGCCTGATCGCAATCCGCAAGATGCACATTCGTGCGTTTGAGGAAACCGGTCTGTCCGCTGCCGACGAGATGCTCTATCCGGAGAACTGGACCTATCTGTCCGATATTCTGTCCTATGTGGCCGTGGGTGCCCGCTCCGTGGAGGATCAGCAGCACAGACTGACCGTCAGCGGATTTGACGTGCCTGCCGGCATGAAGAATCCCACCAGCGGAGATTTCACCGTCATGCTCAACTCCGTGTATGCGGCACAGCACTCTCACTCCTTTATCTATCGGGGATGGGCGGTGAAGACCACCGGAAATGAACTGGCGCACACCGTTTTGCGCGGGGCGACCAACAAGCACGGGCAGAACAATCCGAACTACCACTACGAAGATATCAGCCGTTTGCTGGAAATGTATGAAAAAATGGATCTGAAAAATCCGGCCTGTGTCATTGACACAAACCACTCCAACTCCAACAAGCAGTACGCGCAACAGGTGCGGATTGCCAAAGAAATCATGCACAATCGAAAGCTCAATCCCGACATTCACCGGTTGGTAAAGGGACTGATGATCGAAAGCTACATCGAGGAGGGCAACCAGAAGGTCGGCGGCGGCGTCTACGGCAAATCCATCACGGATCCCTGCCTCGGCTGGGAAGCCAGCGAGCGGTTGATCTACGATCTCGCCGAGTACGACTGATGCGGCCCGCGCTGCCTACAGCAATCTGGCCCAGCCGGTCAGCAGAAACGGATTGACAAATCCCTCCAGCAGGCAGCCTGCGAAGAGCAAAACAGCCCAAAAAAGAAGCGACAACACCCGTTCCAAAAGGACGGGTGTATTTTTGTCCGCGGCAGGGCGCACCTCTTTCCGGTAGATCATGCGTCCCGTCCTGACGCACCATTCACACAATCCCGGGAGCATCGGCAGATAAAACAAGCCCTGCGGGAAGATTGCCGCCAAAAACAAAACCACTCCCCTGATGCCGAATCTGGCCACTCCCACCGCCAGGAAAAGGCCGAGCGCGAACCCATACCAAATCGCAGAACACGCACACAGCGCTGTGCCCAGATAGGTGGTCGAAAGGAGTGCCAGCGCCAAAAAGGCCAGTCCCCTCCGCCGCAGTACATACGCAAAAAGAGCACTGCCGTCACGCGGGTTGATTGCCTGCATCCGCCGCAGCAGATCATCATCCAGCAACCCCGTCTCCGTAAGCACTGTGCTCTTTCCGAATATCATCCATATGGTTCCGGCCAAAAAACCTGCCAGCATGAGATAGCCAAATCTGTTTTTCCTGCGCATCGTCTCACCCGCCCTACCCGTTCCAGTATATGCGGGCATACGCCGTGACATGCTACTGATGTCGTTCAGTCCTCCTGTGCGTATTTCATCGCATACGTCAGGATACCGCAGATGGTTTTCGAATCCTGGATCTCGCCCGCAAAGATCATTTGCGTCAGATCCTCCAGAGACCACGCCTCCGCATTCAAAAATTCATCCTCGTCCAGATGCTGGCTGCCGGGGCGCAGATTGCGCGCCAGATAAATGTCGATTTTCTCGTTACAGAAGGCAACCGTCGTGTAGATGGAGTTCAACAGCTCCAGATCATCGCTGACATAGCCGGTCTCCTCCTCCAATTCTCTGGCTGCCGCCTCAATCGTGGGCTCTTCTCTGCCGTTCAAGCCGCCCGCAGGAATCTCCAGCGTCTCGCGCTCCAAGGCATTGCGGTACTGACGCACCATTATAAGCTTGCCGTCTCCGCGCACCGCCACCACCGCAGCCGCCCCCTTATGGTCGATCAAATCCCACTTGGCCACATTGCCGTTGGGAATCTGCATCGTGTCCTGGTAATAATCAATAATCGCGCCCCGCGCTATCAGGGTACGCTCCAAACGCTTATAATCCGCCATTTCTCCCTCCACACATGCCGTATAACGCACAAAAATTTCTATCCGCTTCTATCTATAAGATTACGCCTCCAGCAGTTTTTCCACGCTCACCAGCTTGACACACAGCACAAACAGATCCGTTGCGAGCGCCAGTTCCTCCGGTGTGGGATATGACGGCGCAATCCGGATATTGCTGTCCTTCGGGTCCTTCCCATAGGGATAGGTCGCTCCGGCACCGGTCAAAACCACGCCGGCCTCTTTACATTTTTGGACAATCGCCTTTGCGCAGCCTTCCATTGCGTCAAACGAAATGAAATAACCGCCGTTCGGTCTGGTCCAGGTACCGATTCCCGCACCACTCAGCTCTCTGTCCAAAACCGCAAGCACAGCCTCGAACTTCGGCCGCATGATCGCCGCGTGCTTTTTCATATGTGCCTTGAGACCGTTCAAATCCTTGAAGTAACGCACATGGCGCAGCTGATTCACCTTATCGTACCCGATGGTCTGAATCGTCAGGGACTTTTTCATGGCATCCAGGTTCGCCGCAGAAGCCGCGATCGCCGCAATACCGCTGCCGGCAAAGGTAACCTTGGAGGTGGATGCAAATTCATACACCATGTCCGGATGGCCGGCTTTCTCACATTCACTCAATATCTCCAGCAGATTGTCGCTGCGATCCTCATACAGATCATGAATCACATAGGCGTTATCCCAGAAAATACGGAAATCCTCGGCTGCCGGCTGCAAGTTCGCAAACCGTCTCACCGTCTCGTCCGAATACGTATATCCCTGCGGATTGGAATACTTGGGCACACACCAGATGCCCTTGACGGACGCATCCTCCGAAACCAGACGCTCCACCAGATCCATGTCAGGGCCCTCCGGTCCCATCGGCACGGTAATCATTTCTATGCCAAAATGCTGTGTCACCGCAAAATGTCTGTCATAACCAGGCGCAGGGCACAGGAACTTTACCTGCTCCAGCTTGCACCAGGGCGTACTCCCCATCACACCGTGCGTCATGGAACGTGAGATTGTGTCGTACATGATATTCAAGCTGGCGTTGCCGCAGACAATCACATTCTCCGGCTGCACACCCATCATTTCTGCCATCAGGCGCTTCGCCTCGGGTATACCGGTCAGCTCTCCGTAGTTTCTGGTGTCAATGCCTGCCTCTGTATTCATATCGGATGAACTGTTGAGCACATCCAAAAATGCCATACCCATATCCAGTTGGGATGCCGCCGGCTTCCCTCTGGACATATTCAGGGACAGCCCCTTCGCCTTCGCGTCCTGATACGCCACATTCAATTCAGACTGCAGCTGCAACAATTCTTCTCTGCTCATTTCCTGGTATGCTTTCATCTGTTTTTCTCCTCTGCATAATCGTATACAATCATACACTTGCCTAATCATACTATAAGTACGCACAAGAAACAAGTATTTTTTGAAATTATTTGGGTAAAAAATAACCGCCACAAACTGTGACGGTTATCTTGATTATGAAATTTTCAATACATTCGTACTATTCTTTGCATCTCGAACTGTCTATGGTCTCGCACGTTTACTTTGCGTAATCGATCACTCGGCTCTCGCGGATTACATTTACCTTGATCTGTCCCGGATACTCCATCTCAGCCTCAATCTGTTTGGAGATCTCACGAGCCATCAATACCATATCGGCATCTGAAACCTGCTCGGGCACTACCATAACACGAACTTCTCGACCTGCCTGAATAGCAAAAGACTTTTCTACACCCTTGAAATTGTTTGTGATTTCTTCTAACTGTCTCAATCTGCTAGTATAGGTTTCCAATGTTTCCCTTCTAGCTCCCGGTCTCGCAGCAGAGATTGTATCCGCAGCCTGTACAATACATGCGATCAGGGAAGTGGCTTCTACATCGCCATGATGGGACTCCACTGCGTTGATTACCACAGCGTTCTCCTTATACTTTCTACAAAGTTCAACACCCAGCTGTACATGGGAGCCTTCCATCTCATGATCCACGGACTTTCCAATGTCATGCAACAGGCCTGCTCTCTTTGCCAGTCTTACATCCAATCCCATCTCCGCAGCCAACAGCCCTGACAGCTGTGCAACCTCGATGGAGTGTTTCAATGCATTCTGACCATAACTGGTGCGGAACTTCATTTTCCCAAGCAGTCTTACCAACTCTGGATGAATACCATGCACGCCCACTTCCAGGACTGCGGATTCACCCTCCTCTTTGATCATGACTTCCACTTCTCTCTGTGCTTTCTCGACCATTTCTTCGATTCTGGCCGGATGAATTCGACCATCGACGATCAGCTTCTCAAGGGCGATTCTCGCCACCTCACGCCGGATTGGATCAAACGCAGAAAGAATCACTGCTTCAGGTGTATCATCAATGATCAGATCTACACCTGTCATGGTCTCCAGAGTACGAATGTTACGACCCTCGCGACCAATGATCCTGCCCTTCATTTCGTCACTCGGAAGCTGCACCACAGATATGGTGGTCTCAGAGACATGGTCTGCAGCACATCTCTGGATCGCGGAGACAACGTATTCCTTTGCCTTCTTGTCAGCTTCTTCTTTGGCCTGACTCTCCATTTCCTTGATCATCACGGCCGTTTCGTGCTTCACTTCATCTTCAACAATTTTCAATAAGTAGTCTTTTGCCTGTTCAGAGGTTAAACCTGAAATTCGTTCCAGTTCCTGTACACGTTGCTCATTCAGCTTGGAAACCTCGTCCTTCATTTTGTTGACGGACTCTTCCTTGGCTGCCAAACTCTGCTCGCGTCGCTCGATCGCATCCGCTTTCTTGTCAATATTGGACTCTTTCTGCTGTATTCTGCGTTCGTCCCGCTGAACCTCAGATCTGCGTTCCTTGATCTCCTTGTCTAGTTCATTCTTCGTGCGAATGGACTCTTCCTTGATCTCAAGCAACGACTCTCTCTTTTTCGCCTCAGCAGTCTTCAGCGCATCATCGATGATCTCTCTTGCCTTCTCCTCCGCATTGCCAATGGTATTTGTCGCGGATTTCTTCAGGTAAGAAGAGGTGATCAGATGCGTGATCACAGCAGTGACAAGGATGCAAACCAGTACAACTACAAGCATGATAATGATTGCATGCAGCGTCATTACAGGAGCACCTCCTTTTATGAAATTTTCATTGTACACGTTGACTCTTGTCCCCATCGAGGGGACAATCAGCATCAAACAAGCAATCTACAACAGTTAAATTCTAAACTGAAATGACCCTGATGTCAAGTAAAAGAAAACAGAATCTCGCGTATTTTTTCGGCAGAAAACCCTTTTCCTGCCAGAAAAGCCGCCTGCTTCCTGCATTCCGCGTAATCCGCCTGCTGCGGATCAAATTTTCGCTTGGCCAGGAGGCTGCGAATCATCGCTTCCTCATCCTGCTGTCCGCCCTGCGCTTCCCAAGCGGCAAAAGCCTCCTCGATCACGTCCCGCGCGATCCCTTTTCCAGCCAGATCCTGTTCGATCCTCCGGCGGCTGCGCTTCTCTTCCTGCAGTGTGATGTACTGCACGGCATAGCGCACATCATCCGTGTAATGATAGGACGCCACATAGGCCATCGCCTCCTCGATACACGCCGGCGGGTAATGGCCCTGCACAAGCTTCTCCCGCAGCTGTGCCGTCGTGTATTCGCGCTGCAGCAGAAGCTTCATGGCACGCAGTTTGGCACGTTTCGACAACACCTCGGAGACGATCTCGCGATATCGCTCCTCCGAAAGCTCCTCTCCCACCTTGATCTGATAGTTTCGCAGCTCTCCCTTGTATAAGACAAACGCAAATTCCCCGTCCAGATATACACTGCTGCGGGATTTATCAAGTGCCTCGATCGCCGTCACCTGCATCACTGTTCCACCTCTTCATTCCTGTCACACTTCCCGGATCCGTCACTCTGCGTCATCCCGCGCGTTCCCGGCCACACCTGCACCGTCCGCTGCCGCGCCGTCCAACCCGAAGTGTGCACGCACCTTCTGCGCGATTTCGTCACACACAGCGGGATTGTCGCGCAGATACTGCTTGGCATTCTCGCGTCCCTGACCGATCTTATTCCCCTCATAGGCATACCATGCGCCGGACTTCACCACCACATCAATGGATGCCGCCAGGTCCAGAATGTCTCCCACCATGGAGATGCCCTCTCCAAACATAATGTCGAATTCCGCCTCCTTGAACGGCGGCGCAATCTTATTCTTGACCACCTTCACGCGGGTGCGGTTACCGATGACCTCCCCGCCCTGCTTCAAAGACTCGATCCGGCGCACATCCAGACGCACAGAAGAATAGAACTTCAGAGCGCGTCCGCCGGTCGTCGTCTCGGGATTTCCGAACATAATACCGATCTTCTCGCGAAGCTGGTTGATGAACACCACCGTACAGTTGGACTTACTGCTGACCGCGGTCAGCTTGCGCAGCGCCTGCGACATCAGACGCGCCTGCAGTCCCACATGGCTGTCCCCCATGTCGCCGTCGATCTCCGCCTTGGGCACCAGCGCCGCCACGGAGTCTACCACGACAATATCAATGGCACCGGAACGCACCATGGTCTCGGCGATCTCCATCGCCTGCTCACCGTTGTCCGGCTGGGAAATATACAGATTGTCAATGTCCACGCCGATATTCTTCGCATACACCGGATCCAGCGCGTGCTCCGCGTCAATAAAGCCGGCAATACCGCCTCTCTTCTGTACCTCTGCGATCATGTGCAGGGTGACTGTGGTCTTGCCGCTGGACTCCGGCCCGTAGATCTCTACGATCCTGCCCTTGGGAATCCCGCCCAGGCCCAATGCAATATCCAGACTGAGAGAGCCGGTGGGAATCGTCTCGACATTCATTTGCGCCGAAGGATCGCCCAGCTTCATGACAGTCCCCTTGCCGTATTGCTTCTCCAGCTGGCTGATCGCCGCGTCCAGTGCTTTGAGTTTTTCTTCTTTTTCCATATCGTTATCTCCTTTTCTCAGAGAACAGATGTTCTTTTCTGAAATATAGCATAAAACACCTGTTCGAATTTGTCAACTACTTTTTCCTGCTTTCTGTTCTCAATATTCCGTGATCACTTTACAAATCCAGTAAATCACATCTTCTGTCCGTTAAACATCCCTCAAAAGCATCGCCCCCATCCGTTTTCTTCTGCTCTGAAACTCATGGCGAAACGCCGGAATACAAAGAATTGTATAGTAAGAAGTATCAGATATGGATACTGTAACACAAAATGTGCCCCGGAGCAAGTGTTTTTTTGACAAAATAAAATGACAACAGCAAATTACGGCAAGTCGATCGGATCGAGCTTGCGGTATTTCCAATCCGGATAAACCATCACGGACGCCTTATAGGTTTCCCCCGCGTAGATCTCGAAGACGGGATAAATCTTGTTCTCCCTGTGCTCCAGATGGGCATTCACCCACAATTTTTCCTCGTTGGACAGCGTACCGTCAAACCCGCTGCCGAGCTTGGCAGACATCGCCTTGGCAAACCGATCGTCCTGGCCGGCCAGCGCAGAGACCTCATACACATAGGACTTAGTGCCGTCAAACGAATTCGTCGCGCCGCTGTAGCAGGCGTCCTGCGCCGCATTATACACCTGGCGGATCTTGTCATAATCCGCCTGTGCCCTCTTTTCGCGTGTCTCCTGCATCGTCGTAAAACAGATATATCCCGCCAGAATCACCACCACCAGAACGATCAATTCTTTTCTCATAGTCTCCTCACTCCTTGCCAAAGGCTATCTTTCCAATATATTCCAAAATACCGCTTCGCAGCAATGTCAGTGCAGCAGCCACCGTGCTCTCACGGATTTTCTGCCTGTTCCCGCTGAAATGAAATTCTTTCACCGTCAGCTTGCCCTTGACAATACAGCCGATAAAGACAGTTCCCACCGGTTTCTCCTCGCTGCCGCCGTCCGGTCCCGCAATGCCCGTCACAGAGACCGCCGCGTCACATTTGCTGGTAAAGACGGCACCCTTTGCCATCTCCTCCGCCACCTTCGCGCTGACCGCACCGTATTTTTGCAGCGAAGATTTTTTCACGCCCAGCAGCTTCCGCTTAGCCTTATTGGAATACGGCACGACACAGGACTTGAATACATCGGAGCATCCGGGTACACTGACCAGTCTGGATGCCAGCAATCCGCCCGTGCACGCCTCGGCACAGGTGAGCGTCAGCCCGTTCGCCGCCAGCAGATCCAGCACCGCCTTCTCCAGTGTCACCTGCTCCTCCGTCGTATAGATATCCACGCCAAAGCGCGCTTTTAATTCTTTCACAATCGGTTTGGTGAGCTTCTTGGCTTCCTTCACGTTCTCTGCAAATGCAGTCACCCGCAAGTGCACCTCTCCGGTCTTGGCATAGGTCGCCAGCGTCGGATTGGTCTGTGCATCGATCAGATCCTTCACCCTGGTCTCCACCATGCTCTCACCCACGCCGCAGATCTTGACGGTCTGCGAGTACAGCGCGCCGTTTGTGAGCGTTTCCAGATAAGGTCTGACACTGTTTTCAAACAGCGGAATCAGCTCGCCTGGCGGCCCGGGCAGCAAAATCACCTTCGCGTTTTTCTCCTCGATGATCAGGCCGGGCGCCGTGCCGTTTAAATTGTCCAGCACCAACGCATTCTTGGGCACCATCGCCTGCTTCCAGTTATTTTCCGTGGGCGTGATGTTTTTGGCGGCAAAATAGGTCGCAATGCGCTTTTTCCATTTCTCATCGAGCACCAGCTTCCTGCCGCAGACCTTGGCTGCTGTCTCCTTCGTCAAATCATCCTCCGTGGGACCGAGTCCGCCGGACAAAATCACGATATCCGCGCGGTCCATGGCCGTCTTTAACACCAGAGTCAGGCGCTCCTCATTGTCTCCCACCACGCTTTGAAAATAGCAGGAAAGTCCCAGTGCCGCACACTGTTCGGACAGATAAGCCGCATTGGTGTTCACGATATTTCCCAAAAGAATCTCCGTTCCGACACTGATCAACTCTACGATCATGCTTTTGCCTCCTCTTTCATAACGCCTCTGTTCTTAATCAGGTAATCCAGCAGAGAGATTACCGTAAGCGCCAGTGCAATCCACATCACAATATCCGTCGCCTCCATGAACCAGTACCCGTCTCCCCAGACCTCGGAGTCCTCCACCAGCATCATACAGATCATGATCATCTGAAAAGTGGTCTTAAATTTGCCCCAGTAGCTGGCGGCAATCACCACCCCGTTGTCCGCCGCCACAAGACGGAATCCGCTGATGATAAATTCCCGACTGATGATGATGATCACGATCCAGGACGGGATCCGGCCCATCTCCACCAGAATAATCATCGCAGCGCACACAAGCAGCTTGTCGGCCAGCGGATCCATGAATTTGCCGAAATTGGTCACCAGATGGAACTTTCGTGCGATCTTGCCGTCCAGCAGATCCGTGAGACTTGCCACCACGAAGATGCCGAGTGCGATATACTCCGCATACATGTCATAATCACTGAATAAGTCCTCGTACCATCCCCAGCTCAGATAGCTGCCCAGCATCACAATCACAAAGGGAACGATCAAAATCATCCTGAAAATTGTCAGACAATTGGGCAGATTCATCACCTTTACACGCTTGTTTTCCTCTTGACTCATACGGTTATCCTCTTTCTTTTATCTGCTTTATACTAATATGCTGCTATGACCGGTTCCGCTCACTCCTGCATGATCTCCCCGATCAAATCATATTCATTGGCATCGGTCACGCGCACCCACACAAAATCCCCCGTCATCAGGTTTGCCGTCGTGTTCAGGAACAGATACCCGTCCACATTCGGCGCGTGCCGATAGGTTCTGGTCACATAGGTGTCCT
>JAFVAO010000063.1 GCA_017480445.1 Lachnospiraceae bacterium | reverse complement strand
GCACCGTGAAAGCGGGCATCAATGTATCGAAAAACTGGGTTTCACTGGATGAGGACACGCACACGATTGCGATCTATCTGCCGCAGGTGCAGGTGGAGGAGGCTGTGGTCAATGCGGGAACGCTGGAATACATTTTCGAGGATCCCAAGTACAACACAGAGACGGTAGCGCAGGAGGCGTACAAGGCGGCCATTGCACACTTGCAACGGCGTGTAAAGGATGACTCCAAGATCATAGAGATTGCCACGGACAATGCCAAGCTGGTGGAACGTGCGCTGGTGGAGCCGTGGGTGAATCAGGTGAGTGACGATACCCAGTATACGGTGCGGGTGATCGGTTACGGGGAGGAATAGCGGATGAAGATAGGCGGACAGAAAGTCGGACGGTTCGCTCTGGCGCTGGTGCTTTTGCTCTGTGGTCTGGCGGCGTGCGGCTCCAAAGAAGAGCAGGCGACGGAAGTGCTCGCAGAGAGCGGGCAGGCGACAGAGACGACACAGACGGTGGAGGCTGTGCCCAGGATTGACCGGATCAAGCAGATCTGTGAATTGGTCGTGGTGGAATGTGAATATCACAATGTGGCCAAGTCTAAAAAATCCCCGGGAATCGGGCCGGAGCACATCGGGGAGAAGGAGCGCACGTTCTGGATTGAATATACCGGCAAGGCGCAGATTTATTACCGTGTGGATAAGATTTCCATGGAGCAGGACGGGACGGAGCTTGTGATCACACTGCCGAGACCCAGCGTGTCCTGCACGATTGATGAAAATTCCTGGAATGAGGATTCCTATGTGATCTCGCCGGATCAGTGGCTACAGAAAAATCCCATCACGGCGGAGGATCAGACCAAGGCAGTCAGTCTGGCGCAGGCGGAGATGGTGGGGCAGATTCGGGGGAATTCTTCACTGATGAACAGTGCCAGGATGCAGGTGCAGGAGCTGGTGAAGAATTATGTGAACCAGATCGGAGAGGCGACGGGCGTCACCTATCACATCACCTGGAAGGACGCAGAGAATTGAGACAGCAGGAAGGTGCCTACAGATAGCGATTGGTGGAGTGGCGCATCAGAAATTTGACCGGATAGCCGCCCTCCTCGCAGATGGCGCGCACGATCTCGACGGCGTTCTCTGCCACGCTTTCATTGACGCATATGATACAGCTGTTTTTGCTGTGGGAAAAGAAAGAGACCTTCGGCCAGCGCACAAAATAAGAGATGCGATTTTTTAAAAGCGCACGTTCGATTTCTTTCCTGCATTCGGGATTGGATACCTCGCACAATTCCATTTCATTGTTTACTTTAACGGTTGTATATAACGGCTGCATGTTTCACCTCGTCTATGCTTTCCGGGACGTCACGTATGTCGGGCCCCACGGGAATTATAGCATAGTTGTCGGGGAATGTGCAATGAAATACTTGATACTTTCCGGCAAAAACGCTATACTGATGAGTAGAATAGCACGGAGCGCGCAAAGCGCGGAAAGGAAGACGACAGAATGGATTTTATCGAGAAGATCGGCGATACCATCACCGCGAACGGAAAAAAGGCGGCAGACAAGGCGAAGGAACTGGCGGAGATTGCCAATTTAAAGAGTCAGATCGCCTCCTGTGAAGAAGTGATCAAGAAGAATTATATGGAGATCGGTAAGCTGTTCATGGAACAGTACAAGGACGCGGAGGACGCTCCGTTTGAGAAGCAGCGCAAGGCTATCTTAAATGCGCAGGCAGGGGTGGATGACCTGCAGGCCAAGATCCGCGAGATCAAAGGGTTATAATTACAAAGGGCAAAATATGGAAATCCGGTAAGGAAATTCCGGTAGAAAAGAGCTGTCTGACTGTTTACACCAGTCGGGCAGCTCTTTTCTGTAATTGAAAATTCAATTAATCATCATCCTCGTCATCGTCCTCCGGTAACCAGTAGGGATTCCGCTGATTGATCTCCCATTGATGCTGGCTCAGGATCGCCTCATAGTCCGGATTTGCGAAGAACAATGCATCGTGCGGACAGATGTTGGAGGTGTTGGGCGTGATCACTGTCTGTGTGCCGTCCTCGTTTTCAATGATGGTCGTCGAGCCCTTCAGCAACGCCGGATTCTCGGGAAGAGAGAGCATTGCGATGCCGTCATAGGCGAAGGGACATTCCGGTGCGGCGATCAGACCGCAGTATGCACAGATCCGACCCTGGTAGTGAATATCGCAGGTCTCGGTAGGTTCAGTGCCTTCCGCAAAATATTCAGTGATTACAGAGCCGGCCTCGTCGCAGAGTCCGGGGGTGGGCAGTTTGCCGGATTTGGAGCACACCTGCACCTGCACCAGACCTTCCGGAACGGCGAAAGTCGAGTTGGGCAGATCCTCATGGATGCGCTTCATGATGGCGCGCCAGAGAACCTTGGCCGTGTTGGACTCGCCATTGGAGGTGTTGAGCGATACGTTGTTGTCATAGCCTGCCCAGACCGTAGCGGTGTAGTAAGGGGTAAATCCTGCGAACCAGACATCCTGCGTTTTCTGGGACGTACCGGTTTTACCCGCGATCGCCATGCTGGGATTAAAATTACATTTTCCGCCGGTACCCTTGGTGACAACATCGCGCATGGCGTCGGTCAGCAGGAAAGCGGTGGTCTGTTTCAACACCTGTCTGCTCTTGGGGGTGGTGTTGTCCAGAATCACGATGCCGTCGGCGTCCGTCACTCTGGTGTAGAGCTTGGGCTCCATGTAGGTGCCCAGATTGGCGATGGAGGCGTAGGCAGCGTTCAACTCATAGGGACTTACTCCGTAGGTGATACCGCCGATCGCGGTCGGCTGTTGTACATCCGAATACCATTGGTTGCCGATCCACACGCCGTCTGTCAGGGTGGTAAAGCCAAAGTTGATCAGATAGTCATATCCCAACTTTGGGGTAACCACGGTAAAGGTCTTAACGGAGATAATGTTTAAGGACTGCTCGATTGCATAGCGAATGGAGCAAATGCCCTTATAGCCTTTTGTCTCGGCATCGTACCAGTTGCTCACGGGCTGGCCGTTGTCGTAGTTGAAGGGCGCGTCATTGTACACGGTGGCCAGTGTCTGCCCATTGGCGTCCAGAGCGGGTGCAAAGGCCGCCAGCACCTTGAAGGTCGAACCGGGAGAGCTGCCGGCGGAGGTCGCACGGTTCAGGGTACGGCGCCCCTCCTTGCTGCCGCGGCCGCCTACCATGGCTACAACGTAGCCGGAGGATTGATCCTCGATCACGATCGCGGCCTGCGGCTGGGCGGTCATGGAGATGCTTTCCTCATACCGGTCGGAGTCTGCGGCCATCCCTAACGTTTCCATCATGGCGCCGCGGTAGGTGTCGATGGCTTCGTAGGCGCTGTCCTGGGAGGTGAAGATCAGATTGAAATTCCGGTCTTTATTCTCCTTGAACCAGGCCATCATATTTTCCTTGCTGTAGTTGTGCTTTTGGCTGCTCTCATCGGTGATTGTCAGCGCGTATGTCAGATACCAGTGCACATTCGTGTTATAGTTGGCCTCATTGGCGAATTCCTCATCGGCGATCTGCTGTATCTTCGGATCCATGGTAGAGTCGATGCGCAAGCCGCCGGAGGACATCATGTATTCTGCGGTGACGGCGGGATAGCCGGCGTCGATCAGATCCGCCAACACCTGCTCATACAGGGCGTCGGAAAAATAAGAGCCCGAGGTGGTGTCGCCCACCTTATAATCCACGTCGTGGAGACTGATGCGCTCATAGACATCCTCAGTGTCCGCGATGGCGTCGTCATATTCATCTCTGGCGATAAAGCCCAACTCCAGCATTTTGTCCAGACACGTCTTGCGGCGTTTCATATTGTTCTCCGGATGTCGGATGGGATTGTTGGCGGAGGGGTTCTGCGTGATGCTGGCGATCACGGCACTCTCGGAGATCGTCAGCTCCGAGCAGGATTTGCCGAAATACCGCAGGGACGCGGCCTCCACGCCCAGAGTGTTCTGCCCCAGGTTAATCGCGTTCATGTAGCGCAGGAGCACATCGTCCTTGGAGGAGTTTTTCGTAAGCTCCAACGCCAGATACTGCTCCTGAACCTTACGCTTGACCATTTTGACCAGATTGTTGTTCTCCTCGGTCCAGGAAGTGAACACGGTGTTCTTCAGAAGCTGCTGTGTGATCGTGCTGGCGCCCTGTTTTTCCGCGCCCTTGGTCTTGACAAACTGATAGGCGGATCGGATGATACCCTTCATGTCGATGCCGTTATGCTGATAGTAGCGCTCGTCCTCGATCGCCACGAACGCCTGTCCCAAATGGACGGGCACCTGATCGATGGTCACCTCGATACGGTTGGAGTTCATGCTGACATATTGGTCGATCTCGTTGCCGGCCTTGTCATACACGATGGTCGCCTGGCCGGGAGCCACCACATCGCTGACGCGGATGTTGGGGGTGTCGGCAAGGATGCCGTGGAACATACCGATTCCCGCGGTGATACAGCAGATGCCGACCCCGAGGATGCCGGCGAGGAGCAGTTTCACAACAGTCAGCACAAATTTTCTGCCCCACTTGCCCGATTTTGCGTTAATGGCCCGCTGCTTGGCGCGGACCCCTTTTTTTCCGTAATTCATATACATGCCTTTCTGTAAAATGTAAAAAGTGACAGCTTCACTGTCTGCATCATAATTTGTATGACATCATTGAGGTCAAAAGTCCTAGCTTAGAACCAGATATGGCAAAATACACAATAAGATTATGAGTTTGCGTTGCGCACCGAATAATCGTTTGTGCATTTTGCCATATCGGAACGTGCAAGCAATCTTTTAACACTTTACCTATTATATCAAAAAGCAATCCGTAAATAAAGGTTTTCTTTCCAGTATTAAGAATTGTTTCACATTTCGGGGAAAATATGCTAAAATAATGTGAATGGACAAGAGAGGATGGCCTATGGATTCGTACAGGGTTCTGCTTGCCGGCGGAGAGGGCGAAATCGTTGAGAAAAAGTCCCGTTTTATCGCCACAGTGGCAAAGTGTGAGACGGAGGAGGAAGCGGTCCGTTTCATCGAAGGTGTGAAAAAGAAATATTGGGATGTAAGGCACAATTGCTCCGCATTCGTCATCGGAGACAGGGGCGAGCTGACCCGCTGCAGTGACGACGGAGAGCCCTCCGGAACGGCGGGACGCCCCATGCTGGAGGTTTTGCTGGGAGAGCAGATCCGCAACGTGGCTGTGGTGGTCACGCGCTATTTCGGCGGCGTGCTTCTGGGGACGGGCGGCCTGGTACGCGCCTACACCCAGGCGGTGAAAGAGGGATTGGCGCACTGTGAGATCGGCGTCAATCGCTACGGATGCGAGCTGGAGATCGGCACAGATTATAACGGCGTGGGTAAAATTTTGTATCTGTTGGGCCAGAAGGGGATTGAGCCGACAGACAGCCAATATACAGACGCGGTGCTTTTGCGGGTTGTGGTGCCCGCGGAGGATGAGGAGCAGATGCGCAGAGAACTCACGGAGGTGACGTTCGGCAAGGCCACCATAGAGAAAAAACGCAATTTTTATTATATAGCCAAGGACGGATAAGACAGATACAGAACAGGAAAGGCGGTGACGAGATGGATCAGAAAGCGATGTTGGCGGAAATACTGGAGCTTCTGGATACCAAGCAGTACACCAGACTGAGACAGTCGCTCGCAGAGATGAATGAGGCGGACGTGGCGCTTTTGATGGAGGAGTTGGAAGAGGAAAAGCTGCTGCGTGTATTCCGCATTCTGCCGAAGGATCTGGCGGCGGACGTGTTTTCCTACATGGAGACGGAGTCGCAGCAAATGATCATCACAGCGCTGTCCGATCGAGAGACCGCCAATATTATCAACAATCTGATGGCCGATGATGCGACGGATCTGTTGGAGGAGATGCCCGCCAATGTGGTGAAAAAAATCCTGAGCAATGCCAACGCGGAGACCAGGCGGGACATCAACCACCTGCTGCGTTACCCGGAGGATTCCGCCGGCAGCATCATGACGGTGGAGTATGTGGATCTGAAGGAGAATCTCACAGTGGCGGGAGCGATCGCCCGCATCCGTGAGGTGGGACTGGACAGCGAGACCATCAATGTCTGCTATGTGCTGGACGCCCAGCGGAAGCTGCTCGGAACGGTAGCGCTGCGCTATCTGCTCCTGTCGGATCCGGAGGAGCGGATCGGCGATATCATGCATGAAAATGTCATTGCGCTCGGAACGCTGATGGATCAGGAGGAGGTTGCGGCGCAGTTTAAGAAATATGACTTTACCACAATGCCGGTGGTGGACAACGAGAACCGCCTGGTGGGGATTATCACCGTCGATGATATCGTGGATATCATGGAAGAAGAGGCCACCGAGGATATGGAGAAGATGGCGGCTATCGTGCCCAGCGACAAGCCCTATATGCGCACGGGGATCTTTGAAACGTTCAAGAAGAGAATCCCCTGGCTGCTTCTGCTGATGGTGTCCGCGACCTTCACGGGCGCGATCCTGACGCGGTTTGAGGACGCGCTGAGCGCCTGCGCGGTGCTGATCGCCTTTATCCCGATGCTGATGGACACCGGCGGCAATGCGGGCGGGCAGGCCAGCGTGACGGTGATCCGCGGACTTTCCCTTGGGGAGATCGAGTACAGGGATGTGCCCAAGGTGGTGTTTAAGGAGGTGCGCGTGGCTGTACTGTGCGGTTTTTGTCTGGCGGCAGCCAATTTTGTAAAGCTGCTGGTGTTTGACAGAGTGGGTGTCATGGTGGCGCTGGTGGTCTGCATCACACTGGTGGCAGCAGTGCTGATGGCGATGCTGGTCGGCTGTCTGCTGCCGATCGGCGCGAAACGGTTCGGGTTTGACCCCGCAGTGATGGCGAGTCCGTTCATCACAACCATCGTAGATGCGCTGTCTCTGTTGATTTATTGTGTGGTGGCCAGCCTGCTGCTCGGTCTGTAGCGCGTATGATGCACAGCGGATGCGCAAGTCGGCACTTGACGCTTTTTACAACTTATTTTATAATAAAAGGTGAGTGTGTTGGAACAACGCACGAATACAGGGGTAGGATGGCAGGGAACCGTCCTATGGGGGTTTACGAATGATTAAGAGCATGACCGGTTTCGGCAGGTGTGAAGTTGCCGAGAAGAACAGAAAGATCACAGTGGAAATGAAGTCCGTCAACCATCGCTATCTGGACGTCAATATTAAGATGCCCAAAAAGCTCAACTGTTTTGAGGCGGCGATCCGGACGGAATTAAAAAAATACATTTCCAGAGGCAAGGTGGATCTGTTTATCACGTATGAGGATTTCTCCGAGACCACTTCCACGGTGCACTACAACCGGGAGGTAGCACAGGAATACCTGACGTATTTGCGGCAGATGGCGGAGGAGTTCCACTTGGATGATGATATCCGTGTGTCCACGCTCTCCAAGTATCCGGAGGTCTTCACGATGGAGGAGCAGACGGTGGACGAGGAGGAGCTGTGGAAGGAGCTTGCGGAAGCCATCGGCGGCGCGGCGCAGATGTTTGTGGACAGTCGGATCAAGGAGGGTGAGAACCTGAAAAATGATCTGATCGGCAAGCTGGACGGCATGCTGCGGATGGTGGATTTCATCGCCGAGCGCTCGCCGCAGATCGTGGCGGAGTACAGACAGCGGCTGGAAGAGAAGGTGAAAGAGCTACTGGGTAACACTACCGTGGACGAGACCAGACTGTTGATGGAGGTTACGATCTTTGCGGATAAGGTGTGCGTGGATGAGGAGCTGGTGCGCCTGCGCAGTCACATCGAGACGACGAGAAACACGTTGATCGAGGGCGGAAGCGTGGGAAGAAAGCTTGATTTCATCGCACAGGAAATGAACCGTGAGGCCAATACCACGCTGTCCAAGTCCAATGATCTGGAGATCTCCAGCTGCGCGATTGAGTTGAAAACCGAGATCGAGAAGGTGCGGGAGCAGATCCAGAATATCGAATAGGGAGACTATATGCTGATTCATATCGGTTTTGGGAATATTGTAAACACTTCCAAGATCATAGCGATCGTCAGTCCCGAGTCCGCGCCCATCAAGCGCATGGTGCAGCGGGCGAAGGAGGACGGCACCGCCATAGATGCGACCCAGGGACGCCGCACGAAATCCGTGGTGATGATGGAGAATGGGCAGGTGGTGCTCTCGGCGCTGCTGCCGGAGACGATTGCAGGGAGAGCCTGCGCGCCGGAGACGGAGAGCCGGCCGGAGCAGGAGAAAGAGGATTGAAGGATGAATACCAACGAGCAGGGAAAAGGAATTTTGATCGTGTTGTCCGGCTTTTCCGGAGCGGGCAAGGGAACATTGGTCAGAAAACTGCTGGATACGTATGAGGAATATACGCTTTCTGTTTCCATGACGACCAGGTCGCCGCGGGAGGGGGAAGTGGGCGGTGTACATTATTTTTTCACGGACAGGGCGCACTTCGAGGAGCAGATCGCCGGGAACGGTCTGGTGGAGTATGCCGAGTACTGCGGCAATTATTATGGCACCCCCAGGGCGTATGTGGAGGAGCAGCTTGCAGCCGGCAGGCATGTGATCCTGGAGATTGAGATTCAGGGAGCCCTGCAGATCAAGAAATTATTTCCGGAAAGTCTGCTGTTGTTTGTGACACCGCCCAGTGCCGCAGAGCTTGCACGGCGCCTGAAGGGACGCGGCACAGAGACCGATGAGGTCATCGCCAAGCGCCTTGCGCGGGCCGGCGAGGAGGCAGAGGGCATAGAGGCCTACGATTATATTGTGATAAATGACGATCTGGACGTCTGCGTGGAGGAGCTGCATCGAATCGTGCAGGCAGCCGCCGCAGCGCCCGTCCGGAGAGAGACATTTATAAATCAGATCAGAGAAGAATTGAAGGGATTTGCGAAAGGAGAATAAAATTTATGTTGCATCCGTCTTATTCAGATTTAATGCAGGTAGTAAACAGCGATGTGGAGCCGGGCGAGACGCCCGTGGTGAACAGCCGCTATTCCATTGTGATGGCGACCTCGAAGCGCGCAAGACAGATTATTGCGGGTGAGGATCCGTTGGTGGACGGCAATATACAGAAACCATTGTCGCTGGCAGTAGAGGAGTTGAATCAGGGCAAGATCAAGATCCTCGGTGACGAAGAGGAAGCGCAATAAACAGACCAGAAAGTAGCCGGCGTGAAGCAATTCATATGCCGGCTACCGTTGCATAATACGGATTGAGGATGAACGATCTATGAAAATCATGTTTGTTTCGTTGGGCTGTGACAAAAATCTGGTAGACTCGGAAATGATGCTGGGGATGCTGGCGCAAAAGGGTTACAGCTTCACGGATGATGAGACGGAAGCGGATATTGTGGTGGTCAACACCTGCTGCTTTATCGGAGATGCAAAGGAAGAGAGTATCAATACCCTGCTGCAGATGGCCCAGCTGAAAGACGAAGGGCGCATAAAAGTGCTTCTGGCTGCCGGCTGTCTGGCGCAGCGCTACAGACAGGAGATCCGCAAGGAGATCCCGCAGGTGGACGCACTGCTTGGCACCACGGCGATCGATGAGATTGTGGCAGCGGTGGAGGAAGCCCTCGCCGGACGGGGCGAGGAGCATTTTAAAAGCATTGATGCCGCGCCGATCACCGGGCAAAAGCGGGTGGTTACCACGGGCGGACACTTCGCGTATCTGAAGATCGCGGAGGGCTGTGACAAGCATTGTACGTATTGTGTGATCCCCAAGGTGCGGGGCAGCTATCGCAGCGTACCCATGGAGCAGCTTGTGGAGGAGGCCGGACAGCTGGCGGAGGGCGGTGTGAAGGAGTTGATTCTCGTCGCGCAGGAGACCACGCTGTACGGGGTGGATCTGTACGGACATAAGGCGCTGCCGGAGCTTCTGCATGCGCTGGGACAGATTGCCGGGATTGTCTGGATCCGGATCCTATACTGCTATCCGGAGGAGATCACGGACGAACTGATCGAGGCCATCGCCACGGAGCCGAAGGTATGTCATTATCTGGACATTCCCATCCAGCACGGCGCGGATGAGATCCTGCAGCGCATGGGGCGCAAGACGAGCAGGCAGCAGCTTGCGCAGACCGTGGAACGGCTGCGGGAGCGGATACCGGATATCTGTCTGCGGACGACGCTGATCAGCGGCTTTCCGGGAGAGACACAGGAGGATTTTGAGGAGCTGTACCGGTTCGTGAATGAGATGGAGTTCGACCGACTGGGGGTATTTCCGTATTCACAGGAGGAGGACACGGCGGCTGCGGTGATGGAGGGGCAGATCCCCGAGGAGCTCAAGTGCAGGCGGCGGGATGAACTGATGGAGCTGCAGCAGGCCATCGCGTTTGAAAAGGCCGAGGAAATGATCGGCCGCAAGATGCTGGTGATGGTGGAGGGCAAGGTGGCCGACGAGGACACCTATGTG
>JAFVAO010000062.1 GCA_017480445.1 Lachnospiraceae bacterium | reverse complement strand
CATTTCTTTGAACGGAATGCTGACCAGCCTTGCGACCAACTATAACAGACGGAACAAGAATGTGAAATTATATGAGCTCGGCAATATTTATCTGCCGAAGAGCCAGCCTGTGACGGAGCTTCCCGACGAGAGAATGCAGTTTACGTTAGGCTTCTATGGGGACGGCGATTTCTACACCATGAAGGGTGTGGTCGAGGAATTCCTGGAGAGCATCGGACTGCGTGACAAGAAGGAGTATGATCCCAAGGCGGGCAAGCCGTTCCTGCATCCGGGACGTCAGGCGCTGATCTCTTATCAGGGGCAGCAGCTGGGCTTCTTGGGAGAGGTGCATCCGCAGGTGTGCGACAATTATGATATCGGCACCAAGGTGTATGTGGCGGTGCTGGATATGCCTGTGATCGTACCGCTGGCTACGTTTGACAGAAAATATGAAGGCATTGCGAGATTCCCGGCGGTGAGCCGTGACATCAGTATGGTCGTGCCCAAGAATATCCTCGTGGGACAGATCGAGCAGTTGATCGCGCAGCGCGGTGGCAAGATCCTTGAGAGCTATTCCCTGTTTGATATCTACGAGGGCAGCCAGATCAAGGAAGGCTATAAGTCTGTGGCTTATTCCATCACCTTCCGCGCGAAGGACAGAACGCTGGAGGAGGCGGATGTGTCCGCTGCCATGAAGAAGATCCTGAACGGTCTGGAGCAGATGGGAATCGAGCTGAGACAGTAAACGAAAAGGATACCACGTTTACCCAAATACCGATGAGGGAAACATGACTTTTGGGGAAAACTATGAATCAAAGGGTAGAACAGAAAAGAAGGGTGGAATGTCGAAATGGAAAAAAAGAATACCTGGGAGACCTATGACGCGAAGCAGCTCAAGGCGTTGGAGAAGCTCTGCGAAGGCTATCGGGAGTTTTTGGACAACGGCAAGACGGAGAGAGAATGCGTGGACACCATCGTGAATACGGTGGAGGCTGCGGGATACAGAGAGCTAAATGTGCTGTTAAAGGAGAATGCAACGTTGAAACCCGGGGACAAGGTTTACAGCGTGTGGATGAACAAGTCCGTGGCGTTGTTCCAAATTGGGCAGAAACCCATGGAAAACGGCATGAATATCCTCGGAGCGCACATCGACAGTCCCAGGATGGACATCAAGCAGAATCCTCTGTATGAGGACGGCGGTTTTGCCTATCTGGATACGCATTACTACGGCGGCGTAAAAAAGTATCAGTGGGTGACGATCCCTCTGGCGATTCACGGTGTGGTGGTGAAAAAGGACGGTACGACCATCGAGTTGAATGTGGGCGAGAATGAGGATGATCCGGTGTTCTTTGTGTCTGATCTGTTGATCCATCTCGCAGCAGAGCAGCTGGAGAAGAAGGCGGCCAAGGTGATCGAGGGCGAAGCGCTGGATATCATCGTCGGGAATAAGCCCCTGATAATCGATAAGAAGAAATCGGAGAAAGCGGAAAAGATCGACGCTGACAGTAAGTCCGGCAAAAAGAAGGACAAGGATGGCGCAGGTAAGGATGCCGTGAAAGCCGGTATTTTGAAAATTCTGAAGGACAATTACGACATGGAGGAAGAGGACTTTATCTCCGCAGAGCTGGAGGTGGTGCCTGCCGGCAAGGCCAGAGAAGCCGGTTTTGACCGCAGCATGATTCTTGCTTACGGACAGGACGACAGAGTCTGTGCGTACACCTCGCTGCAGGCCATGCTTGACCTGAAAAAAACGGATCGCACGGTCTGCTGCATACTGGTGGACAAGGAGGAGATCGGCTCTGTGGGCGCTACGGGCATGCAGTCCCGGTTCTTTGAGAATGCGGTGGCGGAGGTCATGAACCTGCGCGGGGAATACAGCGAGCTGGCGCTGCGCAGATGTCTGGCGCACAGCTGTATGCTGTCCTCCGATGTGAGCAGCGCTTATGATCCCAGCTATGCTTCCAGTTTTGACAAGAAGAATGTGGCATACCTGGGCGGCGGCATGGTGTTCAACAAGTTCACCGGCGCCAGAGGAAAGTCCGGTTCCAATGATGCCAATGCGGAGTATATCGCACATATCCGTAATGTTTTTGCGGATGAGAAGATCAATTTTCAGACGGCGGAGCTTGGGAAAGTGGATCTGGGCGGCGGCGGTACCATCGCGTATATTCTGGCGCTCTACGGCATGAACGTGATCGACAGCGGCGTGGCGGTGCTCAACATGCATGCGCCTTGGGAAGCAACCAGCAAAGCGGATATTTATGAAGCATATCGCGGATATATTGCGTTTGCGAGATATGCGGACGACGAGAAGATATGATAAAATGAAACTGCAAGCGGTTTCATTTGCGATGGTGCATAAAGGATGCACAGAAGATGATGAAATAAGAAACGGGTTAAGATATGGAACTAAAGAAGTCAGATTTTTATTTCGAACTCCCTCAGGAATTGATCGCGCAGGTTCCGCTGGAGGATCGCTCGGCATCGAGACTTTTGATGTTGGACAAGGAGACGGGAGCGATATCGCATCATATTTTCAAAGAGGTGATCGATTACCTGCATCCCGGGGACTGTCTGGTGCTGAACAATACGAAGGTGATCCCGGCGAGACTGCTCGGCGAGCGGGAAGGCACCGGCGCCCATGTGGAGGTGCTTTTGTTAAAGCGCAGGGAGGCGGATGTCTGGGAGACTCTGGTGAAACCGGGCAAGAAATGTAAGCCGGGGACACGACTTGTCTTTGGCGACGGTCTGCTGCGCGCGGAGGTGTTGGAGACGGTAGAGGAAGGGAATCGTCTGATACGGTTCGAATTTGACGGGATCTTCGAGGAAGTGCTGGACAAGCTCGGAGAGATGCCCCTGCCGCCGTATATCACGCATAAATTACAGGATAAAAACCGGTATCAGACCGTGTATGCCAAGTATGACGGCTCTGCGGCTGCGCCTACGGCGGGACTGCATTTTACGAAGGAACTGTTGCGGCAGATTGAAGAAAAAGGTGTACATATCGCTTACGTGACTCTGCATGTCGGGCTTGGCACGTTCCGTCCGGTGAAAGAAGAAAATGTGCTGGATCACCATATGCATTCGGAGTATTATGAGGTGACGAGCGAGGCGGCGGAGCTGATCAACCGCACCAAGGTGTCCGGAGGCAGAGTGATCTGTGTGGGCACCACCAGCTGTCGTACCATAGAGAGCGCTGCCGATGAGAGCGGGAAGGTGCAGGCGAAGTGTGACAACACGGAGATTTTCATTTATCCGGGTTACCGTTTCAAGGTACTGGATGCATTGATCACCAATTTCCATCTGCCGGAGTCCACACTGGTGATGCTGGTGTCCGCGCTGGCGGGGCGGGAGCACGTGCTCACGGCATACGAGGAGGCCATCCGGGAGAAATACCGGTTTTTCAGCTTTGGTGATGCGATGTTCATTCTGTGACTGTAGAGGACTTGTTTACATATCGCTTGCGAAATAGATTCGGGGATGCTATACTGAAGCTGTCATGTAGTAATTTTACGATATGATTTTATTGATGGGTTGAATACGGAAGGGGTTAAAGGGTATGCAGGAGAGAAGAAGAAGTAAGCGCACATCGATGGAATCCAGACTGTTGATCAAACGGCTGGACGGCAACAGCCATACGGAAGTGAACATTGAGGTGACGGACGTCTCCAAATCAGGGGTCGGTTTTGTCGCCAATCAGCCGTTGCAGATCGGTGAGGTGTACGAGGCGTTTCTGACGATCTGGACCAAAGAGGTACTGCATGCGTTTTTGCAGATCGTACGCATTGAATTAAAGGGTGCGGAATATGCTTATGGTGCGATCTTTATCGGTATGCCCGAGATGGACGCCAGCAGAATAGAGGTTTATCAGACAATCAATGAAAAAGATAAAAAATGATGTCGGGTGGGGCATCACGTGGAAATCTTTATCAGTGAATCAGACGAGAAAGAGGACGTTTCTGACGATTGTGTTGGGCGTGCTGCTTTCTCTTCTTTATGTTGCTATTTTTAATTTTTCAGAGCAGGATGCGGAGACGTCGAGCAGTCTGAGCATGGAGGTCACGGAGCGCTGTGTGGAGACGATCACAGAGCTTTCCGGACAGCCGGCAGACGAATCGCTCAAGCATATGCTGGCCGTCAAATACGAAAAGTATGTGCGGAAGGCGGCGCACTTTACGGAATATGCGGGAACAGGGGTATTGAGCTGCCTGATACTGGCACTGTGGATGGTGAAAAGCCGCGGAAGATTGCTCTGTAATGCGGCGTGGCTGTTGGTGTCCGGCACGGTGGATGAGATTCACCAGGCGTTTGTGCCGGGAAGGTTCAGCTCTCCGTTCGATGTGTTGATTGACACGGCGGGCGGCCTGTTCGGTGTATTTCTCGCCATGTTGATGATAAAATTGATACGGTATCTGGGGCGGATCATTCGGAAAACCAAATGATCCGCTTTTTCTTTTTATTTTTTGGTATAGACGGTGTAGCCCTTTGCCTGCAGGATCTCCTGAGCCTTTTGAATGGACACCGCGTCGTATAGTTCGATGCGCATCACACCGTTTTCTGCCTCTCTGTTATGCACGATGCCGATGTTTTTGATGCTGATCTGGTGCAGTGCCAGAATCGTAGCGATGGCGGCCAATGCGCCCGGTTCGTCGGCAATGTCGATGCGGATGCTGTAGTCGGCCTTGATCGGACCGCTGGGGGTATTAATAAAGCTGTCGCGGTAAATGCGTGCGTTATCAAAAAAGGTATACAGCGCCTCCGGATCGTGCACGGCAAGCTCCGTGCGGACCTTGTTCAGCGCAGCAATGTAATTGTCCAGCAACGCAGCGATGTTGTCTGTGTTGGTCAGACAGATCTGCTGCCACATCTGCGCGGAAGAGGAAGCGATTCGGGTGATATCCTTGAAACCGCCGGCGGCAATCATTTTCAGTGTGCCCTCCGCATTGTCGCTGTCATGCACCAGATTGACCAGTGCGGCGGCGATCACGTGGGGCAGGTGGCTGATTGCGGCGGTGGCGTAGTCGTGCTGTTTACAGTCGAGAACCAGCGGGATCGCGCCGAGAGCCTCCACCAGTGCCCGGTAATCTGCAATTTTCTCAGACGGCACTGTGTCTGTGGGAGAGAGGATATAATAGGCGTTCTCCAACAGACGCGCCTTGGAATTGACATAGCCGATGCGCTCGCTGCCGGTCATTGGGTGTCCGCCGATAAACTGATCTGACAGACCGGCCGCCTGAACTGCGTGATGAATTCCGGTCTTGACGCTGCCGACATCCGTGAGCAGACATTCCTTCGAAATGATCTGCTTCACCCGGGACAGATTGTTGTCGTTTTTCTGTACCGGCGCGCATAAAAACAGGTAGGAACAGCCGGAGAAGGTCTCGTCGATAGTGTCGGCTGCCTGATCGATCACGCCGTCGGAGAGCGCGGCCTGCAAAGACGCGGCATGGATGTCGTAAGCGACGATGCGTGCGTCTGTTATTTTCTCACGAATGGCTCTGGCGATCGAACCGCCGATCAGTCCAAGGCCGATAAATCCGTAGGTTTTTGTTTGCATAAATCCCTCTTTTCCGGAGAGCTACGCCGGCTCTCACGCGCGAATTCATTTTGCATTCGCTTCTTAGATACTATACCATGTTCTTTTTTTTTCGGCAACTTCAAACGGAATGTAAAAAAATACTAACATTTACTTGTATTTTGTTTGAAAATTTAGTAAAATAGACAATGGAATCAGTCTAATCTGCTGATTACACCAAATAAAACATGGGTGAAAATGGAGGGCAACGGCAGTATGAAGGTATACACAACTGAAAAGATCCGAAATGTAGTACTTTTAGGACATGGGGGAAGCGGCAAGACCAGCCTTGTGGAAGCCATGGCATATTTGTCCGGCATCACCTCCCGTATGGGGAAGGTTGTTGACGGCAATACGATCAGTGATTACGGCAAGGAGGAGCAGAAACGGCAGTTTTCCATTTCTACATCCGTGGTTCCCATCGAGTGGGAAGGATATAAGATTAACATTCTGGATACCCCCGGTTATTTTGATTTTGTCGGTGAGGTGGAGGAGGCAGTGAGTGCTGCCGGCGCCGCAATCATCGTTGTGAACGGCAAGTCCGGAATTGAGGTGGGTACACAGAAGGCATGGGATCTGTGTGAGAAATACAAGATTCCCCGTTTTATTTATGTATCGAATATGGACGTGGACAATGCGTCCTTCCGTCAGGTTGTGGAGGATATGACCAATCTTTACGGGAAAAAGATGGCGCCGTTCAACCTGCCTATCCGTGAGGATGAGAAGTTCGTGGGTTATGTAAATGTCATTACGGAGACCGGTAACCGTTGGCAGGGCAAGGAAGTGGTTGCCTGCGATGTGCCGGAGTACAACAAGGCGAACCTGCAGATATTCAGAGATACGCTGATGGAGGCTGTGGCAGAGACCAGCGAGGAAATGATGGAGCGGTATTTCGGCGGAGAGACCTTCTCGGAGGCGGAGATCCGCGCTGCGCTGCGCACCAATGTATGTGACTGCAGCATTGTACCTATGACGATGGGCTCCAATGTGCTCTGCCAGGGCGTATACACGCTGTTGGATGATATCATCAAATACATGCCGAGTCCGGAGAACAGAGAAGTGGCCGGCATCAACATGAAGACCAATGAGATCTATCATGCGGATTATGACTTCTCCAAGGCGAAATCCGCTTACATCTGGAAGACCATCGTGGATCCGTTTATCGGCAAATATTCGCTGATCAAAGTGAATTCCGGCGTTTTGAAGACGGATGATCTGCTCTACAATGTGGATAAGGAGATCGAGGAAAAAATCGGTAAGTTATACATATTACAGGGCAACAAGCCGATGGAGGTGCCGGAGCTGCACGCGGGCGATATCGGTGCACTGGCGAAGCTGTCCGGCGCACGTACCGGCAACAGCCTGTCCACCAAGGCGCTGACCATCAAGTACGGCAAGGCGGAGATTTCCACACCGTATACCTATATGCGCTATAAGCCGAAGGATAAGGGCGATGTAGATAAGATCGCACAGGCGCTGCAGAAGATCGGTCATGAGGATCAGACGCTGCGCGTGGTCAACGATGCGGAGAACCGTCAGATGCTGTTGTACGGCATGGGTGACCAGCATCTGGAGATCGTTGTGAGCAAGCTGCTGAATGAGTACAAGGTTGAGGTGGAGCTTGCGAAGCCGAAGATCGCGTACAAGGAGACCATCCGCAAGACCTCCGACGTGGAATATAAGTACAAAAAGCAGTCCGGCGGACACGGTCAGTACGGTCATGTCAAGATGCGCTTTTCACCGGCCGATGATCTGGAGGTGCCGTATGTATTTGAGCAGGAGGTTGTCGGCGGCGCGGTTCCGAAGAACTTCTATCCCGCGGTAGAGAAGGGTTTGCAGGAGTCTGTTTTGAAGGGCCCTCTGGCTGCTTATCCGGTTGTGGGCGTCAAGGCAGTGCTGTACGACGGATCGTATCATCCGGTGGATTCCTCGGAGCTTGCGTTTAAGGTAGCGACGATTCAGGCGTTCAAGAAAGGCTTTATGGAAGCACATCCCGTATTGCTTGAGCCCATCGCATCCCTGAAGGTAACGGTTCCCGATGCGTATACGGGCGATGTGATGAGTGATCTGAACAAGCGTCGTGGCCGTGTGCTCGGTATGAATCCGGCAGCCGGCGGTGTGCAGGTGATCGAGGCGGATATCCCTGTGAGCGGATTGTTCGGCTACTGCACGGATCTTCGTTCCATGACAGGCGGACGCGGTGACTATGCGTATGAATTTGCAAGATATGAGCAGGCACCTTCCGATGTGCAGGAGAAGGAAGTGGCTGCAAGAGCTGCCAAGGTAGCGGAAAATAATGTGGATGAATGATAAGTGAGGAAACGTAGATGGCGACTGTGAGAATTCAGGATTTTTGCGATATGAAGCGGTTTGAGGAGATCATGGACAACTGGGCCAAGAGTACAGGCTTGGCTACGGTTGCCGTGGGTGCTGACGGGGAATATATCAGCGAATGTTATAATTTCACCGATTTCTGCATCAAGCTGACCAGAGGCAGCGAGGAAGGCTGCAGAAGATGTGTGAAGAATGACCGCGAGGGGCAGGGCGTTTATTCCTGTCATGCGGGCTTGTGCGATTTCGGTATTCCCATCACCCTGGAGGATGGCACCGTGTTGGGCAGTGTCATCGGCGGGCAGGTGCTGCCGGAGCAGCCCGATGAGGACAAATTCAGAAGAACTGCGAATGAACTTGGTATTGATGAGGAGGCTTATATTAAGGCGCTTCGCAAGGTGAAGATCAAGACCAGAGAAGAGATCAACGCTTCCGCCCAGCTGTTGGGCGATGTCATCAACATGTTCGTGCGCACAAGCTATATGTCCAATGTCAACAATACCCTGCTGCGTGAATTGCGGGAAGGCATTGCGACTGCTACGGCAGAGATCGATCTGGCGAATGAAAATACCAAGAAGATCGCCGGCTATAGCAGCAAGCAGCGTATTCTTGCGCTGAATGCATCGATTGAGGCTGCCAGAGCGGGAGACGCAGGACGCGGCTTTGCAGTCGTGGCCAATGAAGTGCAGAAGCTGGCGAAGGGCATGGACGTGACCAGCACGGAGATTGTCGCTTCCCTCCATAAGGTGGCGGAGACGATTCACAGTCTGAACAGAGAATAGTTGATCTCTGTCGGGGAGAAGTCGATAAAAGTGTAAGAGGTGTACCGGCGGCCGTTGTGCCGCCGGTATTTGCGTGGTTCAGCCTTGACAGTATGAAAAAAAGCGGATAAAATGTAGATTGTGTCATATAGCTTAGGAAAAGAGGATCAAAAAATGGCAGAACCTTACAATCACCACGAGGTGGAACAAAAATGGCAGACAATTTGGGATGAGGAGAAGGCGTTCAAGACGTCCGATGATTATTCCAAACCGAAATATTACGCATTGGTGGAGTTCCCGTATCCTTCGGGGCAGGGATTGCATGTAGGGCACCCGCGCCCTTATACCGCGCTGGACATTGTGGCCAGAAAGCGCCGGATGCAGGGCTATAACGTGCTGTATCCCATGGGCTGGGACGCGTTCGGACTGCCCACGGAGAACTATGCAATCAAGAATCATATTCATCCGAAGATTGTGACCAGGAACAATGTGGAACGGTTTAAGAACCAGCTCCATTCCCTTGGTTATTCCTTCGACTGGGACAGAGAGATCAATACGACGGATACCGAATATTATAAATGGACCCAGTGGATCTTTTTGAAACTGTTCAAGGCGGGACTGGCTTACAAGACGGAGATGCCCATCAACTGGTGTACCTCCTGTAAGGTCGGTCTGGCAAATGAAGAGGTGGTCAATGGTGTCTGTGAGCGCTGTGGTTCGGAAGTGGTGCGCAAGGTAAAGAGCCAGTGGATGTTAAAGATCACAGAATATGCGGACAAGCTGATTGAGGGACTCGACACGGTGGATTACATTGAGCGCGTCAAGGTTTCCCAGAAGAACTGGATCGGCAAGTCGCAGGGCGCGGAAGTGGATTTCGCGCTGACCGGCAAGGAAGACAAGCTGCGCGTCTACACTACCAGACCGGACACTTTGTTTGGCGCGACCTACATGGTGATTTCTCCGGAGCATCCGTTGATTGAAAAATATCGGGATGAGATCCGGAATATGGACGCATTGCTTGCATATCGAGAGCAGGCTGCGAAAAAGTCTGATTTCGAGCGTACAGAGCTCGCGAAGGAGAAGACCGGTGTGCAGATTGAAGGGTTAACTGCCACCAATCCGGTTAACGGGAAGGAGATTCCCATCTGGATCTCCGACTATGTACTCATGACCTATGGTACCGGCGCGATCATGGCGGTACCCGCACATGATGAGAGAGACTGGGATTTTGCGAAGAAATTCGGTCTGCCGATCATCGAGGTGGTTGCGGGAAGCGACGTGAGCGTGCAGGAGCAGGTATATACAGATGTGGCGACAGGAACGCTGGTGAATTCGGAGTTCCTGAACGGCCTTTCTGTGGCGGATGCCAAGCAGAAGATCATTGCATATCTGGAAGAGAAGGGCATCGGTACCAGCAAGACCAACTTTAAACTCAGAGACTGGGTGTTCTCCAGACAGCGTTATTGGGGAGAGCCGATTCCGATTGTATATTGTGAAAAATGCGGATATGTGCCCTTGGATGAGAGCGAGCTGCCGCTGGAGCTGCCGGAGGTGGAGAGCTATATGCCCACCGATAACGGAGAGTCACCGTTGGCTGCTATGACCGATTGGGTCAATACGACCTGCCCTTGCTGTGGCGGACCTGCGAAACGCGAGACCGATACGATGCCGCAGTGGGCCGGATCTTCCTGGTATTTCCTGCGCTATACCGATCCGCACAACACGGAGGCGCTTGCCAGCAAGGAAGCTTTGGAGTATTGGCTGCCGGTTGACTGGTACAATGGAGGTATGGAGCACACGACGCTGCATTTGCTCTATTCCCGTTTCTGGCACAGATTCCTGTATGATCAGGGCGTGGTGCCTTGTCCGGAACCGTATCAGAAGCGTACAAGCCATGGTATGATTCTGGGCTCCAATGGAGAAAAGATGTCCAAGTCCCGCGGAAATGTGGTAAATCCGGATGATATCGTGCGGGATTACGGCGCAGATACGCTGCGTACCTACGAGATGTTTATCGGGGCGTTTGACCTGTCTGCTGCATGGAGCGAGGACGGCGTGAAGGGATGCCGCAGATTCCTTGAAAGAGTTTGGAAGCTGCAGGATATTCTGGTGGACGGCGACAGCTACAGCGCTGATCTTGAGACGCGGATGCACCAAACGATCAAAAAGGTTTCCGGCGATTATGAGAGCTTGAAATACAATACAGCGATTGCGGCTATGATGTCGTTGATCAATGATTTTTATAAGAACAATCAGGTGAATCGTGCGGAGTATAAGACGTTCCTCACCATGCTGAATCCCGTAGCGCCGCATATCACGGAGGAATTGTGGCAGCTGGCCGGCTTTGATGGCCGGATCTATCAGGCGACCTGGCCTGCGTATGACGAGGCAAAGACGGTGGAGAGCAGCGTGGAGATCGGCGTACAGGTGAACGGTAAGATTCGCGCGACGGTGACGGTGGCGAAGGACGCAGACAAGGATACAGTGCTTGCACTGGCCAAGGAAGCATTGGGCGATAAGCTGACCGGAACGATTGTCAAGGAGATCTATGTGCCGGGACGACTGGTAAATATTGTGGCAAAATAAAAACAGGAAGGGTGCTGCGAGGAAGAGGCGCAGCATCCTTTTGCTATTTTGTTCTATCGGAAATTGCGTCCGTTACGACGATTGCCCCGTGTTCCCTTGGCGTTCCAGGTTCTGGATCTGTTGCAGTTCCTCGGGCGTGCTGTATTTTTTGATGGCGGCGATTGCTGCCTGCATTTCCTGCGGCGTGAACTGCAGATTCGCCGCGCGGGCTTTCCGGATCACGGGCAGCATGGCCATCAGCATTTCTTTCTGGCTGGGCTGACTGCCGGCTGCGTGGACACGCGCGGACGCCTCGCCGAATACCTGCTGTAAAAGTGCAAGCTTCTCCTTGGGAATATCCCTGACCAATGCATCCTGCATCCATTCCGGTGTATTTGTTTCTGTAGCCATATCTGACTCCTCCTTTTATTTATAAAATTCCTGTATCATGTCCATCATTTGTGAGAGCTCCTGCGGATCAATGCCGGTGAACATTCCTGCGAGATCAGGAAAAGGTGCCTGCCCGCCTTCTGTTCCGTGAAAAAGTTCCGGCGAAATATCCTTGAGCAGATCCAGCATTTGCAGCATATTTTGCATCTGTTCCATATTTTGAAACAGATTCTGGAAGTCCTGCACCTTGCGCTTTTCCCGGGGATCACAAAAGGGCAGAAGTTCTTGCAGCAGCTCTGTGCGCATATTTCCCTGACCGAAGGGCATGGACGCATAAGGATTCCTTGTAAATAAACGCAGCGTGTACTGTAATTCCAAAAAGCGGATGTATACGATCAGTTTTCCCTGCAGGGGCGGGGAGAGGTAGCAGGAGAGAATCTTTAACATCTGGATATGGTTGGTGGTAAAAAGTGAGTCAAAGGCAAACACTTTGTCCGGATGATCCATGTTCATGCAGTACCTCCTGTTCCTATGTACGCTAGTTGTAGTATTTTATGTAAGAAGGGTTGCAAATATGGCTGGCAATATTCGACTGCTTCACAGGAAGGCAGGCTCCCGGGAGAGCCTGCCTTTGTCAGAATGTTGCATTAACAACCGCAGGAATTGCAGCCGTTGTTGCAGGAATCGTTACAGTTGCAGTTGTTGCCAAATGCACTGAACAGAAGGATCAAAAGCAGCCACTCGCAGGAATTGGTGTTGCTGCCCAGCAGACCGTTTCCGTTACATCCGTTGCCGTTTCCGTTGCAAAGGAGCAGCAAGATGATGATCCAGGTACAGCAGCTGTTATTGCCCAGAAGACCGGAACCGTTATTGCCGCAGCCGCAGTTGCCAGAAGTCAAACTACCCATGTTGTTGCCTCCGTCTATTATTTTGATTATGCTGTATTGTATGCGGAGCGGCCTGTCTATGTTTCTTATTTTTGCAAAATAAGAAGAATCTGCCACAAGATATGGAAAGGACTTGCATAAATTTCAAGATATAGTAAAATAAAGTAGTAGATCATGCGGTTTTTTTGTAAAAAAGGAAGATGTTATGGCACCCAGGGAATACAAAGTGGAGGATCGGACGTTCCGCACGGAGAGCGATTATAAATTAGCGTTGCGGGATAAGGCGACGATGGACGCGCTACGCCGCAAGTCGGAAACGTATTCCAAGCAGCAGCTGGAACAGCTTTTGGAAGAGATCGGGCAGGGCACCCATCGATTTTATACATTGCTTGGGCAGGATTTCGCGGATGAAGTGCGGGATCGGATCAGGCAATTGGAGAAAAAGAGCATACCTGCGGAAAAGAAAAAGCAGGGTGCCAAAAAGCAAGATGCGAAAAAGCGTGGGCAGGCGGCCGCAACGGTCTCTGACGAGGCGGTGGCGGCGGAACTGAAAAAACAGGAAAAGCGCAGAAAGTGGACGATTGCCGCCTGTGCACTGGTCGCTGTGGGCTGCCTTTCCTATTTTGTGCTCTACTCCTATTTCAACCAGCGTACAGACAAGGATTATGACGAGTTGATCGCGCTGAAGGAGAAAGCCCCTGTAGGATCTGCAGCGGTTTCGGAGGAGGAACTCGTTATTCATTATACGGAGGACGAGGAGCGGGTCATCCCGCCGGTGCTGGACGAATATAAAAATTTATTAATTAAGAACAAAAAGCTAATCGGATGGATCAAAATTGACGATACAAATATAGATTATCCTGTTATGCAGACGACGGACAATGAGTATTATCTGGATCACAATCTGAATCAGGAGTATGACAAGAACGGCTCGATTTTTATGGATAAGGATTGTGATGTGTTGAAACCAAGCACCAATATCATCCTTTACGGGCACCACATGAAGAGCGGGAAGATGTTCGGCGGCCTGGATAAATACAGCAGTCCGGATTATTACCTGAAGCACCGCTACATAGATTTTGACACCATCTACGAAAAGGGAAGCTATGAGGTCATGTATGTGTTCCGATCCAGAGTCTACAGCGAGGAAGAGGTTGTTTTCAAGTATTATCAGTTTATAGATGCGATCAATGAGATGGAGTTTGACTCCAATATGCGGGAGATGGCGGCAGTGTCTCTCTACGACACCGGCGTGACAGCAAGCTACGGAGACCGGCTGCTGACGCTTTCTACCTGTGATTATCAGGAAAAGAACGGACGATTTGTAGTAGTTGCCAAAAAGGTAGCAAAAAAGGAGTAGGAAAGATGGCAAAGGAGCTTAAGAAAAAGGGCAGGAGACTGAAAAAAACCGTACGGAAGACGTTGGGAACGATCTGTCTGATCTCGGCGATCTTGATCGCCACGATCCCCGTGGACAGTCCCAGACAGGTTTCCGCGGATACGGCTTCGGAGAATCATAAGCTGGGCGAAGCGGAGATGGAGCAATATTATAAGATTCCGGATCTCTCCAACTATACCGGAACGATTTACACGACGGGAGACGGCGCGTTTCAGTTTGCTTATGTGTCCCCGAACGGCACGGATATCGGATCTACCAGAATGGCCGTGATTCTGGGGTATACCAGCATCGGAAGCTTAAGCGGCGGCACGCTGCGGATTCCGGATACGGTGGACGCGTATCTGAACTATCGTACCAATGAGGGTACCGGCAGCGGTTATGTGGCGGTAGGACAGTCCGGCAACTATCTGTTTTACAGAACCGTGAAGGAAGAGATTCCGGAGTCGGTGGACGCTTCGACCGGTGATGTGACACCGGCACAGACGATTTATGAGTATAAGCCCTGCTATTATGCAGATTTGTCCAACTGGGAGAGTCTGGAGTCATCGGAATTGTATTATTATCCGACCTCCAATTACAGACCGGATGGCACCACGGAACCGCAGCAGACGCTGACTGCTTCTGTGATGCGAATTAAGGATGCACTGGTTACCTATATCGGTAATCAGTATCTGGTGGACAATACCGGTGATGACGGTGGCTGGTCCATCGGCGGAAATGCGGACGACCAGCATGGCGTGTTTGCCGGCAAGGGCTCCATCGTGCACCTGGTTGTCGGGGAAAATATGTCCGGTATCGGCAACTATGCGTTCCACAACTGTACGGCGCTGCAGAGCGTATCGCTCAGCAATGCGCTGGATACGATCGGTAACTACGCGTTTGCCGGCTGTTATAACATGACGACGGTTACTTTGAATATGGCGTCGGATATCACGGCGATCGGTACCCATGCGTTTGAGGATTGTCAGGCGTTGAGCAGCTTCACGGTTCCCATCAACGTGACGACGATCGGAGACGCGGCCTTTAAGGGCTGTTGGGCGATGGCGGCGATTGATCTGTGCGGCGGTGGACAGAATGCCTCTTTGCGGAACCTCGGCTGCGATATGTTTGTAGATTGCAGAAGCTTAGGCGCCGTAAAGTTCCCGCAGGGCTTTATCGAGGATGTGGATATCAGTAACTTTGAGGGCTGTCTGTCCCTGAGATCCATCACAGTGCAGAATAAGACCATGAATATCGTGGAGAAGTCCGATTATGTCTCCGCACCGGCGTTTGGCTATGATGATTTCAAACAGCAATACAATGACAGCAGTGTGGTCAAGGGTACGTTCTATTTTGAGGGACCGACCAATGAAAACAGCCCGTCCAAGCTGCACAGGACAGCGATGGACAATTGCTTTGCGTTCAGCTATCTGTCCGAACTGGATAACAGTTCGCTCAATGTGTATGAGCTGACGGTTATGTCAGATACTTCCAAGAAAGCGACCTATCGCGTCAACAATCAGAACCAGTTGATCGAGGTGGTGTTTGATCCCGGGATTACCACACTGGAAATACCGGAGACAATCGGACCGTACTACATCTCTGTGATCAATGCCGGCGTGTTCAAGGATTATTGCTCGATGGAGAAACTGATTGTTCCGGCTACGGTACATGAAATTGCAGATCAGGCGTTTGCCGGATGCCATCATTTGAAGCATGTGATCTTTGAGGACTCCTCCAATCTGACCATTGAGGACGGGGCGTTCCAGACACAGGTGGTTTCCAAGCACCAGCCGAGCCCCTACTGTGACGGTACACTGGACTCCACGCCGACACTGACCTTCACCGGCGAGATTTCACCGAATTCTGCGCCGTTTGCCTATGCGATGAATCCGAGCAACCGGATTAATTCGGGTACGCAGAAGCGTTCCTACATCACGTTCTACAGTGGCTGGCCGCAGAACCTGACGGTGCAGTATAATCCGGACACAGATAAGAATGAACTGGTGGATTATCCGACGATCAGTGATCTGCGCAATTATACGTCCACCTTCGCGGCGAAGGACTCTGACGGATATGTATATCCGTATATGACGGACGACTATGCGAGTGCACTTAGCGGCGCGATCGACAAAATCATGAATCCGGCAAAGTATGCGGATGCAACCTTGTCAGATTATGAGCAGGCGATCTGGGATTCTGTTATGCACATTGTACTTCCGGATGGAATCGAGAGTGTGAAAAAGGGCCTGTTTAAGGAAAAAGAGGTGGACAGCAATGAGGCGGGAGACGCGTACTTCCTGCTGGACAATGCCACCTACAAAACCCTGACCGCATATGGCCTGAAGGAAGTGGCGGGGGATGACGACGACAGCGACGGCGTGGACAGTGGATGTTTTGCGAACTGGACGACACTGGAGAAGGTGGAGCTGTACGGGGATACGGAATCCATCGGCAGCTATGCGTTCAAGGGCTGTAAGAACCTGAAAAATGTGACGGTGCCGGATACGGTGACCGAAATGGGTCTGATTCCGTTCACCGGCTGCTCGGAGCTTAGCCACGTGGATTTCCAGGGAAGTCCGTATTTTACCTGTGACAATTCCATTATCTATCAGTTGGATGCAGCGGGGAATAAATATAAGATCATTGAATATCTGCAAGGACGTTCTTCCAGCACGATCACAGCCACTGAGGTGGAGGGCGTGAAGGAGATTGCGGATCGGGCCTTCGAAGGAACGAGAGTGGCCTTTGCGGATCTGAGCAGCACGTCGATTTCAGAGGTGCCCAAGCGTGCGTTTGCAGACTGTGATAAGCTGATTCAGGTGGTACTGCCCAACTCTGTATCCACGATTGAGAGCGAAGCGTTTACCGGCTGTCCGAACATGCAGCGCATCACGATCCCGGGCATCTATACCCGAGTGCGTGTGGACGCGTTTGACACCTCGGGAGAGGACAGACCGGACAATCTGACCTTTGTGTGTAACGAGGACAGCGTGGCATACGAGTATGCCAAGACCTATGGATTTTTGGTGGATCCCAACGGTGTGAGCATATCCTACAAGGTGGTATTCAAGGATTGGGACGGCACCGAATTGAAGACAGAATATGTACAGCAGGGACAGGATGCGACGCCGCCTGCAAATCCCACGAGAAGCGGCTATGATTTTGTGGGATGGTCAGGAGACTATACCGGCATCAAGGAGGATACGGTGCTCTTTGCGATGTATGAGACCGAGGATCCCAATGCCAAGAAGGTAACCGTTACCTTCTATGATGATGACCAGGTGACGGTACTGGCAACCCGCAGCGTGACCATCGGTGATGTGGTGGAATTGCCGGCGGATCCTGTAAAGGAAGGATATACCTTTATCGGATGGATCGGCGATGTGACGGCACCGATTACGCAGCCCACCAGCTTCTATGCGAAATTCGAAGCGGTTGACAATCGTTTCGTGGTACAGTTTATCGATTATGACGGTACCGTGCTCAGCAAACAGCTTGTAGAGCCCGGGGAGTCTCCGATCGAGCCGAAATCTCCCACGAGAGACGGCTATGTATTTGTGGGCTGGCTGCCATCTGTATTCACGAATGTCACGAAGGATATGGACATTTATGCAAGCTATGAGAAGAGCGACGGCTCCGGGGATACCAGCTCCGGCAGTTCCGGCTCGGGCAGCGGTTCCGGCAGCTCCGGCACCAATACCTCCGGCTCCGGGGATACCTCGAGCTCCACGACATCCAGCAAGCTGTATACGCTGACGGTACAGAACGGCAGCGGCTCCGGCAGTTATGTGGCAGGTTCTCAGCCTGTGATCGTGGCGAATAATCCGGCGGCCAACCAGGAGTTCAGCCATTGGACGATCGATCCTTCGGATACGACGATCGCCAGCACCAGTCTCTCTGCGACGGTGGTTACCATGCCGCAGAAGAACGTGACGGTGACGGCGCATTACAAGGCAAGTTCTTCCAGTTCCTCCGGAAGCGGCACCTCGAATACCAATAGCTCCGGCAACACAGGAACGAAGACGCAGAGCGTGAGCAGCGGCACCACCGTTGTGATTGACAAAAACGGATTGTCCAATACCGGCGTCGTCTCCGCATCGGTGAAGGGGTCCACGGACAAATTTACGATCAAGGTCAGCGAGACTACGGATGCGTCTGAGGCTGCAGTGAAGGCATTGAAGGCAGCTTACGGAGACATCAGCAATATCAAGTATTTCCCGATGGATATCAGTCTGTATGATTCCACCGGTACCAAGAAGGTGACGGATACCACGGGACTGAGCATCAGTGTGACACTGCCGATACCGGATTCATTGATCACCTATGGCGGCAACAACAAGGTGGCGAGTGTATCGGGCGGTCAGCTGGAGCGGCTGTCCACGAAGTTTACGACCATCGACGGTGTGGCCTGCGTGACCTTCACGGCGGAGCATTTCTCGCCGTATGTGATTTACACGGATACAGGGAATCTGAATGCGAGTGTGATCGCGGACAGAACACCCAAGACCGGTGACGGAATCCATCCGAAGTGGTTTTTGTCCATCGGACTGGCATGTGTGGCAGTGGTTCTTTTCCTGAAAAAGGATAAGCGGACCCTGCAGAATGTGCGTACAGCGCAGTAAAGGAAGATAAAGCATGAGCAAAAGGCGGTTTGTAGGTGCAATTTTAATTGTGATGGCACTGCTTGTTATGCTGATTCCTGCAGCGGAGGCAGATGCAGAGACGTCCGCCTCCGCTTTTAGCATAAAAAGCGGAGAGCTGGTCAAATATTCAGGGAGCGACACGGTGGTGACGATCCCTGATACCGTCACGTCCATCGGACGGTCTGCTTTTGAAAACAATACCAATGTGGAGAAGATTGTATTGTCCAATTCGGTCAAACAGATTCGTCCGTATGCGTTCTGGGGCTGTGACAATCTGAAGACAGTCACGCTGGGAAAGGGACTTACGACGATCGGTGACTATGCGTTTATCAACTGTACCGGTTTGGAGACGATGACGATTCCGGCCAACGTGACCAGCATCGGGATTCAGTCCTTTGCCAATTGCCAGAGACTCGAGGATATCACGATTCCTTATCAGGTGATGGACATCAGAGAGGATGCGTTTGACGGGGATTATCTGTTGAATATTCACTGCGAAGAGGGCAGTTACGCCGATAAATACGCCAAAGAATTTTATGAGCGGCAGAAAAATATGGTGGTGTACAACAATACCGGTACAACGACCGGTACCACCGTGCAGAAACCGAGCAGCGTGCCGGCGGATGGCGTGTATTCCGGCGCGGATATTGAAGCGCAGGAGAACGGTCAGTCCGCTCATGTATCGGGCGGCGCGGATGTGGAGCAGGAAGAGGCAAACGGCGTGATCGGCAGCACGAACGTGGTCGGCAATGAGGCCTATGTCTTTTTCCGGCAGATGGGGATTCCGGTCATCGGTGATGACAGCGGCATTGCCTCGGCGGAGGTGGTGACCGGCAGAGATCGCCTGGATCAGATCGCGGCGGAGTCGGCTTATGGGCCGCAGAGCATCTCTTCGACAGGCGATGCGGTGGTGTATGCAGAGGGCGTGATCCCGGAGCGTGCACATTACCGGGAGACATCCTACACGGCGCTTTCCCTGCCGGAGGATACCAGAGAGATCGGCCGCTTTGCCTATGCCAGAAGCGGCGTGCAGCAGGCGATTCTGGCGCAGGGGATAGAGCGGATCGATTATGCGGCGTTTTATCACTGTGACAATCTGTCGACGGTGGAGCTGCCGGATTCGGTCAAGAGCGTGGAGGCCAAGGCGTTTGCTCACACGCCATGGGTGGATGCATTCCTGACCGGAGATACCAGTGTTTCCGATTCCGATTTTCTGGTGAGCGGCGGCGTGCTTGTCGCGTACCGCGGCACGAAGGGGCAGGTGACGGTGCCGGAGGGCGTTCGGGTGATCGCAGGGGAAGCCTTTGCGGATCATAAGGAGATCAAAGCGATCACATTGCCGACGACACTGGAAGCAATCAATGATCGGGCGTTCGCCGGATGTACGCTGATGGATGTTTCCTATCAGGGAGATCTGCTTTCGGAGGATCTGGTGGAGGAGACGGTAAGCATGCAGACGATGAGCCGTGGACCCGCTGCGGAGGCAGGGAAACGGTCGCCTTATCTGTTCTGGATCACAGCGGGAATTTTGATGGTCGGTGGTTGTATCTGTATTTTCAAGGAAAAGTATTGACATATATTGCATAATTGTATACAATTATGCAGATGGCAATACGAATGCTTGAAAGGATGGTACATCACATGATAGAAGATGCATTTGCAAATCGGCCGGTGACAATGAATCCCAAGAAGAATCTTCTGGAGATTGAGGAACATATGTATATTTTGGACGATGTGGAAAAACCCAATGTTTTCCGCAATATGTTCCCTTATTCGGAGATACCGAAGATTCCTTTTAACGATAGAATCGTTCCGCACAATATGCCAAAGGATATCTGGATCACGGATACAACATTCCGCGACGGACAGCAGTCCCGTGCTCCGTATACCACAGAGCAGATTGTGACGATCTATGATTATCTGCATAAGCTGGGCGGACCGAACGGCATGATCCGCGCCAGCGAGTTTTTCCTGTACAGCAAAAAGGACCGCGACGCTGTCTATAAGTGTATGGAGCGGGGATATGAATTCCCGGAAGTAACCAGTTGGATCCGCGCCAGCAAGGAAGATTTCAAGCTGGTGAAAGAGATCGGCATGAAGGAGACGGGCATTCTGGTCAGCTGTTCGGACTATCACATTTTCCTGAAATTAAAAATGACCAGAAGACAGGCGATGGAACACTACCTGAGCGTGATCAGGGATTGTCTGGAGGAAGGGATCAGCCCCAGATGTCATTTGGAGGATATCACCAGAGCGGACATCTATGGTTATGTTGTGCCGTTTTGCCTGGAGCTGATGAAGCTGATGGAGCAGTACAAAATTCCCATCAAGATTCGGGCGTGCGACACGATGGGATATGGCGTGAATTATCCCGGCGCCGTGATCCCGCGCAGTGTGCAGGGGATTATCTATGCGATCCATACCCATGCAGGCGTGCCGCATGAGCTGATCGAATGGCATGGTCATAATGATTTCTATAAAGCAGTGGTCAATTCCACCACGGCATGGCTCTACGGTTGTTCCGCAGTCAATACTTCCCTCTTCGGTATCGGAGAGAGAACCGGCAATACGCCGCTGGAGGCGATGGTATTCGAGTATGCCCAGCTGCGCGGCGATCTGAACGGCATGGACACGACGGTGATCACGGAGCTTGCCGAGTATTATGAGAAAGAGATCGGTTACCATATCCCGTCCAGAACACCGTTTGTCGGCAAGAACTTCAATGTGACAAGAGCCGGCATTCATGCGGACGGGCTGTTGAAAAATGAGGAGATTTACAATATCTTTGATACCGAGAAATTCCTGAACAGACCGGTGTTGTGTGCGATTTCCAACACCTCCGGACTGGCCGGAATCGCCCATTGGATCAACACCTATTTCAAGCTCAAAGGCGATAAGCAGGTAGAAAAGAATTCTGAGCTTGTTCATGGCATCAAGGAATGGGTGGATGCGGAATACGCAGGCGGCCGTGTGACTGTCCTTACGGATGAAGAGATTTTAGCCTGTCTGAACAGCGTATGTGAGGAGAAGGGGATCGCGCTGCCGAACGCGTAGAAAGGAGAGATCGGGCTATCCCGATCGAAGACAAACAGTGGCGAAGTTTGATGTGAAGCAGGAAGTGACGGACAAGTTCTCCCTGCGGGGCAGGGTATTCAAGAAGCTCAGGGACGATATCCTCAGTGGGAAATATGAAGAACACGAGGAGTTGAAAGAGGTTGCCATCGGTGAGGAACTGGGTGTAAGCCGCACGCCTGTGCGGGAGGCCTTCAGACAATTGGAGCTGGAGGGGCTTATCCAGATTATCCCCAACAAGGGGGCCTATGTCACAGGGATTACGGAAAAAGATGTGCGGGATATTTATATGATTCGTTCTCTGCTAGAGGGCTTATGTGCCCGTTGGGCGACGGAGCATATCACCAAGGAGCAGATGGAAGAAATGGAGGAGAACGTTTACCTCGCGAAGTTCCATGCGGATAAAGGGCATTGGGAGCAGCTGGCGGAGCTGGATAATCGATTCCACGATATCATGTATGAAGCCTGCAACAGCAAGATGTTGGAGCACCAGCTGAAGGATTTCCACCAATATGTGCTGCGGGTGCGCAAGAAGACGCTGAACAATGCAAAACGCGGATCCAAATCCAACGAGGAGCATGAGAAGATCATGGAAGCGATCAGGGACGGAAACGCGGAGCTGGCAGAAAAACTGGCCAATGAGCACATCAGCAATGCCTATGCGAACATGGTGCAAAACGGACTGTATGAAGCGTATCAAAAATAAGACAACACTTGACAGATACCCCCATAGGGTATATACTCCTTGATAAGGATATATACCCCATGGGGGTATTTCAATGTAAAACGTTTTTTTGAAAAGGAGTTATGGATGGATCATTTCAAAGAAAGTGCAGATGCTTGTAATGATTGTTGTTGTTCGGGAAAGCATAAGGATCGCGAGGAAAAAGAATACAGAGATTTAATGAACCGGCTGAAGCGGATAGAAGGCCAGGTGCGCGGCGTGGAGAATATGCTGGCTGACGGTGCATACTGTACAGATATCCTGATGCAGGTATCCGCAATCACTTCCGCACTCAATAGCTTTAACAAGGTTCTCCTGGCCAATCATGTGAAGACTTGTGTCGCGGAGAACATCAGAGAGGGCAATGAGGATGTGGTGGATGAGCTGGTTGCGGTTCTGCAGAAGCTGATGAAATAGCAGGTCGGATACCACATAGGACAGCAGATAGGAGGACGATTTGGATGACACAATATCATGTGACCGGAATGAGCTGTGCAGCCTGTCAGGCGCGGGTTGAAAAAGCAGTTCTGGCGGTGCCGGGGGTTGACAGCTGTGCGGTGAGTCTGCTTACGAATTCCATGGGGGTGGAGGGAAATGCAGAGGTCACCTCGATTATCAAAGCGGTGGAGGACGCCGGTTACGGTGCGAATTTAAAAGAGGCAGCTGACGAACGTGTCCTGCCGGATTACGAGAAGGAACTGCAGGATACGGAGACGCCCAGGATCAGGAATCGCTTGATCGCGTCAATTGTTTTGCTGATACCGCTTATGTATGTCTCTATGGGACATATGCTGTGGGACTGGCCGCTGCCTGCATTTTTAGATGGCAATCACATAGCCATGGGGCTGTATGAGTTATTGCTTGCCGCAGGGATCATGGTGATTAACCAACATTTTTTTGTCAGTGGTCTGCGGGGACTCCTGCACAGAGCGCCCAATATGGATACCCTGGTGGCCATGGGGGCTGCGGCGTCCTTCGGCTACAGTGTGTATGCGCTTTTTGCGATGACCATTGCGCAAAAGGCAGGGGATGCGGATCGTGTGATGGCGTTGATGGAGGAATTCTATTTCGAGTCGGCGGCGATGATTCTGACGCTCATCACCGTCGGAAAGCTGTTGGAATCCATTTCGAAGGGACGTACGACCAATGCGCTGAAGGAATTGATGAAGCTTGCGCCCAAGACGGCTGTCCTGCTGGAGAATGGCGTCGAGCGCGAGGTCGCGATCGATCAGGTGAAACAGGGAGATCGCTTCGTGCTTCGGCCGGGGAGCAGTGTGCCGGTGGATGGAATTGTCGTGGAGGGCAACAGCGCAGTCAATGAGTCGGCGCTTACCGGAGAGAGTATCCCGGTGGAAAAAAAGGCAGGAGATAGCGTCTCTGCCGCTACGATTAATGAAAGCGGCTATATGGTCTGCGAGGCCACCCGGGTGGGGAAGGATACCACCCTTTCCCAGATTATTCAAATGGTCAGCGACGCAGCGGCCACCAAAGCGCCGATTGCAAAGATTGCTGACAAGGTTTCCGGCATTTTCGTGCCGACGGTCATTGGGATCGCCACGGTGACCTTTCTGCTCTGGCTGATCGCGGATGAACCGGTGGGGTACGCGCTTGCACGGGCAATTTCTGTCCTGGTGATCAGCTGTCCCTGTGCCCTTGGACTTGCCACCCCGGTCGCAATCATGGTGGGCAACGGCGTCGGCGCACGGAACGGAATTTTGTTCAAGACGGCGCTGTCTTTGGAGGAGATGGGCAAGGTGCAGGTTGTGGCATTGGACAAAACCGGCACGATTACCAAAGGAGAACCCACGGTGAAGGGTATCTATGCCGCGGAGGGCAAGGACGAGGCGACGCTGCTTACTGCGGCACTGGCGCTGGAAGCGCGGTCGGAGCATCCGCTTGCGAAGGCGATTGTGCGCTATGCGCAGGAAAAGGCACTTCAACCGGCGGAGATCACGGACTTTCAAGCGCTTCCCGGCAACGGACTCACGGCACGTTTGCAGGGGGATGAAATCTATGGCGGGAACGCAGCGTTTGTCGCCGCCAGGACTAACATAGAGAAAGCTGCGCTTTTGCAGGCGGATGCTTTGTCCGAGAAGGGGGAGACGCCGCTGTTTTTTGCAGAAAAGGGCGATTTCCTCGGCATCATCTCCGTTGCGGATGTCATAAAGGAGGACTCCCGTGAGGCGATTGCGTCGCTGAAAAACATGGGCATACATGTCGTGATGCTCACCGGTGACAATGAGAAGACAGCGGCGGCGATCGCGAAGGAGGCCGGCGTGGATGAAGTCGTTGCCGGCGTGAAACCGGACGGCAAGGAGGCGGTCATTACCGATTTGCAAAATAAAGGCAAGGTAGCAATGGTCGGTGACGGTATCAACGATGCGCCTGCCCTTACCAGAGCGGACATGGGAATCGCGATCGGTGCGGGAAATGACGTGGCGATCGATGCGGCAGATGTGGTATTGATGAAGAGCAGATTGTCGGATGTGGCGGGTGCGATCCGCTTGAGCCGCGCCACACTTCGGAACATTCACGAAAATTTGTTTTGGGCCTTTTTTTATAATACAATCGGGATCCCGTTGGCGGCGGGCGCTTTCATCCGCGCATTCGGCTGGACCTTGAATCCGATGTTCGGAGCGGCGGCGATGAGCCTTTCGAGCTTTTGTGTGGTGACCAACGCGCTGCGGCTGAATCTGTTTGATCTATGGAATGAAAAACGGGATAGGCCGCGCCGGGATTCGCAGGCGGCATATGTCACGCATATCACCCGGGAAAGGGTTGATGATAAACAACATAAAAAGGAGGATTCTACAGACATGGAAATTACAGTAAATGGTATGATGTGTGCGCATTGTGAGGCGCATGTGAAGGAGGCACTCGAAAAAATCGAGGGAGTGACAGAGGCGGTTGCTGATCACGGGAAAAATCTGGTGACGCTCTCCACCGCAGGGGCGGTTTCGGAAGAGGCGATCAAGGCAGCTGTGGAGACCGCAGGATATGAATATGCCGGTATAAAATAAAAAAAGGTTTCATATTGGCCGTCAGTATGATATACTTGGCATTGGCAGTCATAAAAAATGCTGGCCAGAAAGGAAATCAAGACATGGCAAAAATTCAGATGACAACACCCCTTGTGGAGATGGATGGGGACGAAATGACCAGAATCCTCTGGAAAATGATCAAGGACGAGCTGTTGCTGCCCTATATTGATTTGAAGACAGAGTATTATGATCTGGGATTAGAGCATAGAAACGAGACGGACGATCAGGTGACGGTGGATTCTGCGAATGCGACCCTGAAATATGGTGTGGCGGTAAAATGTGCCACCATCACCCCCAATGCGGCGAGAATGACGGAGTACCATTTGAAGGAGATGTGGAAGAGTCCCAATGGGACGATCCGCGCGATCCTGGACGGTACCGTATTCCGCGCGCCGATTCTGGTAAAGGGGATTACGCCTTATGTGAGCAGATGGAACAAGCCGATCACCATCGCGCGTCATGCCTATGGGGATGTGTATAAAAATACAGAGATCAAGGTACCGGGGCCCGGCAAGGCAGAGCTGGTGTTCACCGCGGAGGACGGCACGGAGACCAGAGAACTGATCCATAACTTTACAGGCGCGGGGATCATTCAGGGAATCCACAATACAGAAAAGTCCATTTCCAGCTTTGCGAGGGCATGTTTTGGCTATGCGATCGATACGAAGCAGGATCTGTGGTTTGCGACCAAGGATACGATCTCCAAGAAGTACGACCACACCTTCAAGGATATTTTTCAGGAGATTTACGATGCCGAGTACAAAGCGAAATTCGAGGAGCTGGGTATCGAGTATTTCTACACCCTGATCGATGACGCGGTGGCTCGCGTGATCCGCTCTGAGGGCGGCTTTATCTGGGCCTGCAAGAACTACGACGGCGATGTGATGTCCGACATGGTGGCCACGGCGTACGGGGATCTGTCTATGATGACTTCTGTGCTGGTATCTCCGAGCGGCGTGTACGAGTATGAAGCTGCGCACGGCACGGTACAGCGCCATTATTACAAGCACTTGAAGGGAGAGGAGACCTCCACCAACTCCATCGCGACGATCTTCGCCTGGAGCGGTGCGCTGAAAAAGCGCGGCGAGCTGGACAATATTCCGGAGCTGGTGACCTTTGCGGACAAGCTGGAGCAGGCGTGCATCAAGACCGTGGAGGATGGCAAAATGACCAGGAGTCTGGCCGCGATCTCCACCTGCGAGAATCCCGTGATCTTGAACAGTCTGGAGTTCATTCAGGCGATCCGGGAGACGCTTAATAGTCTGTTGTAATGCCGGATGATATTGTTTTTCAAAGCTCTGCAGCTTGAGATGGGCGGCAGAGCTTTTGCTTTATTGAGGATTGTGTATGTCGGGATACATTGCATGTAGGAGTTACGAAGAATGAGAAAGTTAGATCTGCTGGGATTATTGCATAAAAACTATATATCGCGGGAGGAGGAAGAACGCTTTTTTATATATGTTCATTCATATGCTCTTCCAGGGATCAGAAATGGGCAAACCGGCTATGTGTATGATCTTCAGGGGGCGTTTCTGTTTCGGGATGCCATGCATGATCAGATGGAGATAGCACAATGTATTTTGGCAGAATTGCAGAGATCTTCAATAAGAGAGTTGCTCCGGTTATCGGATGAAAATCGTATTCGTTTTCGTCTGGCAAACCGCTATTATACGCGGGAATGGAACGCCTGGTATGAGGCGATGAAAGCAGTAAAACATAAGAGAGCGGATTTTGCGTTTCTGTCGGATCAACAGTACGTCGCGATGTTGTCTTTGGGTACGTTTCACTCAAATGGCTTTTACCGCGAAATGTGTATGAGAGCATTGTGCACACAAAGCGCGAGGGTTTATTCGGAAACTTATCAGGTGCCTTTAGCTCCGCTTGTGTTTTATCTTCTGAGATGTAATGACTGGGTGGAAGAAATCCGCACCCTGGCGTTTGAATTGGCAGTAAAGGAAATAGAATGTGCGGATGCCATGAATCTGGTTCTTGCTTTGCCCATATTGGTGAAATTGAAGGATTCCTACAGAAGAAATCAGTCCGATCTGCAGGAGCTTACGGATAGTTTGCTGAAGAGACTGCAGGCAATATTATCCGAACCGGAGCTTGAACGGATTGTGCAGTTGAATGATTTTGAGCGCAATGCAGTTTACAGAATGTTTTGTCAAAATGCCCTGTTGAGCAGGGCACAGATGAACCGGCTGTTGACACAGGAAAAAACAGGATATGGGAAAAGACTTCTCTTTCAGGCCATTATGACATATTATGAGTGCAGTGAAGCCGAACTGGAACAATATCTGCACAGTAAACATGCGGATGTCAGATATGCGGCGCTGCAGTACAAATTCAATTTAAGGAAAACAGCATGGGAGGGGCTTCCTGCCATGCTGCTGGATCGTTCGGCCAAGATCAGGAGTATGGCCTGCTATATTCTCACAAAACAGGATTCCTGTGATGTGCGTTTATTTTATCTGGATAACCTGAAAAAGGCTGAAAATGACTTGCAGCAAGCAGAAACGTCTGAAGAAATACAAGTCTGCCAAAGCAGGATGGCGGTCTGCCTTCTCGGCATCGGAGAAAACGGAGACGAGCAGGATTTGCCGGTTCTCAAACCATATCTCGCGCGTGGGGAAGTGAGAATTGTAAAAGCTGCGCTGACTGCATACGGAATGATCGCACGGGAGAATACGCCGGAATTGTACTGGGAGTATTTGACGCAGGATGATGTGATGGCGGCTGTCTGTGCATACAAACAGATCAAAAAGTATCACGTTGCCTATGATGAGAAAAGATTGTATCAGGCGTTCTGCGTCAGGAAGAACATGCCGACAGGCAGATTGTTCTTGAATTTGTTGCTCAACAGTCATTCCTGGAGACGTCTGGAATACCTCTTGGAACTTTGTGATGATCAAGATATTCCGAGTGAAGCCAGAGAGAGTATTCTAAATGCATGTAAGAAAAGAAATATGTATATCAGAATTGATCAGGCGACCATCGATCGGATCAAGGCAGTCTTAGAGCGAAAGAAAAATACTTTGCCAGATGCGCATCTGGCAGAGAATATATTATTTGATTTAAAGTTTGCCGAAACCTAGCAATCGATGAGTGGTTCGGAAATAGAAATGGGAGGAGCCGGCGCGTTACTGCGCCAGTTCCTCCCATTCTTCGTACAGCTTTTCCAGCTGCCCGTGGATATTAGTTTGTTCTTTGGCAAGTTCCTGCAGCTTCAGGGACTGTGTCGCGACAGACGGGTCGGACATCTCTGTGTCGATGGCGGAGAGCCGATCCTCGAGAGCGGCAATTTTCTCTTCACATTTTTTCAGATCGTTTTCCTTTTTGCGAATGCGTGCCTGTTCTTCCTTTTGGGCTTTCCAGTCCAGCTTGCCTTCTGAGACAGTGTTGGACAAAGTATCGACAGAAGCCGAAGAGGCGCCGACAGATTTGGGCGCGGAAACATTTTCAAGGCTGCTAGAAGCGGTGGCTGTCGAGTCCGAGGGTGTTGCCTGAAGAAATCTAAACGCCGCCATCTGGGTCTCGCGCTTTTCCAGATAATAATCATAGTTTCCGATATAGTTGACGAACTGCCCGCACGTCAGATCCAGGATGCGGGAAGCGGTGCGGTTGATGAAATAGCGGTCGTGGGACACATACAGCACCGTCCCTTCGTAGGCGTTCAAGGCGTCCTCGAGGATTTCCTTGGAGGTGATGTCCAGATGGTTGGTCGGCTCATCCAATATCAGGAAATTGGCCTCGGAGAGCATCAGCTTTGCCAGAGATACACGTCCCCGCTCGCCGCCGGATAGCTCCCGAATCAGTTTAAACACATCGTCTCCGGTGAACAAAAATGCCGCCAGTACATTGCGGATCTCAGTGCCGGTCAGATACGGATAGGCGTCGCTTATCTCATCAAACAGTGTTTTGTCTTCGTGCAGCACATGGTGCTCCTGATCATAATAGCCGATCTCCACGTTGGTGCCCAGTGAAAAGGAGCCGGCACTTGCGGGTTCTAGATCGTTCAAGATCTTCAGCAGAGTGGTCTTGCCGGTGCCGTTGTCGCCGATGATGGCCACATGTTCTCCGCGCTTGATTGCAAAGTTTACGTCCGTAAATAGTGTGGTCGCACCGAAGGACTTGGACAGTCCCTCCACGGTGAGTACATCATTCCCGCTGGTGCGGTAGGGCACAAGAACCAGATGCATATCGGCCTTTTCCTCGGTCGGCCGCTCTAAGACCTCCAGTTTGTCCAGCGCTTTTTGCCGGCTCTCGGCGCGTTTGATGGATTTCTCGCGGTTGAAGGAGCGCAGCTTTTCGATCACCGCTTCCTGGTGCTGAATTTTTTGCTGTTGGTTGAGATACGCGTGCAGGGCGGCGATGCGCAGCTGTTCTTTTTTGACGGCATAATCCGAATAATTGCCTTGGAATACTGTGCATTTGCCGCGATCCAGCTCGATCACCTTGGTGGCGATCCGATCCAGGAAAAAGCGGTCGTGCGAGACGATCAGCACGGCGCCCTTGTAATTCAGCAGATAGGTCTCCAACCACACGATGGCGTTCAGATCCAAGTGGTTGGTCGGCTCGTCCAAAATGATCAGATCCGGTTTTTGCAGCAGCAGTTTGCCGAGTGCAACGCGGGTTTTCTGACCGCCGGAGAGGGTGGCGATGGGCGTGTCGAACTCGCTCTCGGCAAATCCCAGTCCCTTCAATACGCCGACGAGCTCGCTCCGATAGGCATATCCGTCGCCCATCTCAAAGGCATGTGTGAACGCGGTGTAGCGCTTCATCAGATCTTCCAGGGCGTCTCCCTGCGCATGATGCATTTCCTCTTCGGTGCGTCGCAGATTGTGTTCCAGATCCACGAGCTCCTGCTTGACAGAGAGCAGCTCCTCATAGATGCTGCGTGTGGTGTCCACGGCGCCGTCCTGCGCAAGATATCCGTAGGAGCTGTCCCTTGCAAATGTAACAGAGCCTTCGTCTGCGGGCATTTCCCCGATCAGGATCCGCAGAAGCGTCGTCTTACCGGCGCCGTTGATGCCGACAATGGCAGCTTTTTCCATGTTCTCAATATGAAAGCAGACTTGCTGCAGTACGGTGTTTTCCCCAAAGCTCTTGGAGATATTTTGACAGGAAAGTATCATGGGATCATCCTCTTATTTTCTGTTCGATGTATGGTACTATTTTAGCTTGGAAAAAGCGGAATGTCAACGAGAGCGAAATCGATGGCAATAGAGAGCCGGTCCGTCACAGACAGCATGACAAAAGTTTAACGGTATTCATTGACATGGTTTTAACAAAGTGGTATGATGGATCATAGGAAAAGCTTCACAGGATATATGACAGGAGGTAGTTTCAGTTGGAGACAAAAGAAATTTCACAGGCCGTGATCGGCAGATTGCCCCGCTATCTGAGATATTTAGGAGATCTGAAGGATGAGGGTGTGGAACGCATCTCTTCTCAGGAGCTGAGTGAGCGCATGCAGGTCACCGCATCGCAGATCCGGCAGGACTTTAATAATTTCGGCGGTTTCGGCCAGCAGGGATATGGATATAATGTGGAGTACCTCTACAGTGAGATAAGCAAAATACTCGGGCTGGATCACAAACATCATTTTATCATTATCGGTGCGGGAAATCTCGGCAGAGCGCTGGGAAATTACCTGAATTTCGAGCGCAGAGGTTTTATTTTTGAAGGCATGTTTGATAAAAGTCCGGATCTTGTGGGCATGGATGTGCGCGGGATCAAGGTGATGCCCATCGAGGAGCTGGAGCAATTTTTAAAGGCGAACCAAATTGATATTGTCGTTCTGACAATTCCAAAGACAAGTGCTGTTGACATTGTCAACATTTTGGTAGAAAATGGTATTAGAGCAATATGGAATTTTGCACATGTGGATTTGGATGTTCCGGACGGCATTGTGGTGGAGAATGTACATCTTTCCGACAGTCTTATGAAGCTGTCCTACAACATCAATCGCAAGATGTATGAGGCGGGACAGGAATAGAGCGCCAGGAGGGAATTATGGCGGGGAAAGGGAAACAGGATGCGTTCGCGGAAGCGCTGTTGGGGAAGAAACTTCCGGTGCTTACGCTGGACAATAAGTGGTATCGACTGTTGGATGAACTCGGCAGGGAGGCTGCCAAGGATCTGGAGGAGCGGCTCAACACGCTCCTAAAACGTCAGGGGAAGCTGAATACAGAGTCCAAGGATATTAAGCGGTTGAAGAAAAAGCTGATGAATGAGATCGTTCCCATGGTGGACGAGATGGAGCAGACGAAGGATGCGGCGCTGGAGAAAAAGATCGAGGATCACAAGCGTCTCATCGAGGAATGTAATGAGAAACTGGAGGGGTATCAGGAGGAATTGATGGATCTGCCCAGAGAGATTGATCAGGTCAATGTCAAGCTGATGCTGTTGACGATGGAGTACTGTTATGATACCCTGCAGGACAATACGAAACAGATTGATGAAATCGGAGATTGGGTATCCAAAATACGGATAGAATTAAAGAAAAATCTGATCCGTAAGCAGGAGATGGAGCAAAGAAATCACGAGATTTATTCCTACATGAACGATGTGTTCGGGGCGGATGTGATGAATTTGTTTGATCTCGCATACAATCCGGAGGACAGGCGGCCCGTCAAGGGCGGCAGCGAGTCGGTGCAGGCTCCGGAGAGCAATCAGAAACAGTCAATGTGATGTGGAATGTCGGACAAATCGGGATATGCCGGGATGTCCGACATTTTGATGCGTTTATCACCGGTTGAAAAAGGCGGAGGATGTGGATGAGATATCTCGTAAGTGCAGAGGAAATGCAGGCGCTTGACCGTGCGACCATCGAGCGAATCGGTATACCGGGTATGGTGTTGATGGAGCGCGCTGCGCTGGCGGCGGCAGAACGGGTGTTAAGCCTTGTCGGGGAAAAGAGAAATGCGAAGGTTCTGATTCTGGCAGGGATGGGCAATAACGGCGGAGACGGGCTGGCGCTTGCGCGGTTATTGTCGGAGCGGCGGATGCAGGTCACGGTGTGGTGTGTGGGCGATGAGACCAGGGCTTCGGAACAATGGCGCATGCAGCGGCATATGATAGAATATTATCCGGTCCGGGTGGTCAGTGATGCACCCGAAGGGGACTATGACATTCTGGTGGATGCGTTGTTCGGCGTGGGGTTGTCCCGCGAGATCACCGGAGACTATGCGGATGCGGTAGCGTGTTTTAACCGGATGACCGGCTGCAAGCTGGCGCTGGATGTGCCCAGCGGAATCTGCAGCGATACGGGAAAGATTCTGGGATGTGTCGTGCGGGCGGATGAGACGGTGACCTTCGGCTTCGCGAAGCGGGGCTTGTATCTGTTCCCGGGATGCATGTATGCGGGGCAGGTGCGTCTGGCGGATGTCGGGATCACAACCCGGGCATTTGGAGATGTTGTCCCGCATATGTTTGCGACACAGCCGGAGGATCTGGCGCGGTTGCTTCCGGTGCGCCGGGCGGACGGCAATAAAGGAACGTTTGGCAAAGTGCTTCTGATCGCCGGCAGCAAAGGGATGGCCGGCGCGGCGGTTTTGGGTGCAAGGGCGGCATACCGGGTGGGGGCTGGCATGGTGAAAGTGCTCTCGGATGAGGGCAACCGCCAGATCATACAGCAGAGTGTACCGGAAGCGCTGTTCGGAACCTATGCAGAGCTCGGAAAGAGTCTGGATTGGGCGGATGTGATTGCGATGGGACCGGGGATGTCCGTCACGGAGGAGGCAGGGAGGTGTCTGCGCACCGTGCTGGAAACCTGCTGGAAACCGCTTTTGATCGATGCGGACGGCCTGAATCTGCTGGCTGCGGATGCGTCCTTGCAGGATCTGTTGGCGGCAAGAGACGGTGTGTGTATCCTGACGCCGCATATGGGAGAGTTCTCCAGATTGTGCGGTCTGTCCATCAAACAGCTCAAGGAGCGCACCTGGGAGCACGGCTGTGCGCTGGCAAAGCGCCTGCGGTGTGTGGTGGTTGTGAAGGACGCGCGGACATTTGTGTGTGGGATGGACGGAACCGTCTGCATGAATCTGTATGGGAATGACGGCATGGCCACTGCGGGCAGCGGAGATGTGCTGGCAGGGATTCTGAGCGGTCTGCTGGCACAGGCTGCGCAGTCTGTACCGGAAGTGGGGTCGCCGCAGGAAGTATATATGTTTGACACCGTGTGCGCCGGCGTTTATGTGCATGCCGCTGCGGGAGATGCGGTGCGGCAGGAACGGGGCAGATACGGTTGTATGGCGGGGGATATCGCAGAGCAGGCGGCCGCAGTCCTGCGACAGATTTAAAATACAGGCCGGAGAGGGATGAGGATGATGGATGACACACAGATACTGAAAAAATACCAGCGTATTTATGCGGGAATTGATCTCGATGCAATGCGGCACAATATCGCCTATATGCAGGCGGGAATCGCGAACCAGGCTAAAATGATCGCGGTGATTAAGACGGATGGATATGGGCACGGCAGTGTACCGCTGGCGCATGCCCTCGAGGAGATGGAGCAGATCTGGGGCTATGCGGTGGCGACGCCGGAAGAGGCGCATATCCTGCGCTTGCACCTGATCCGCAAGCCGATTCTGATCCTGGGATACAGTTTTCCGGAGGATTATACGCAGCTGGCGCTGGAAGAGATAAGGCCGGCGGTGTTCGAGCGCCATATGGTGGAGGAACTGGCTGCTGCGGCCAGACAGACGGGCAGACAGATCAGGGTACATATCAAGGTGGATACCGGTATGAGCAGGATCGGTATCTCACCGGATGACGAGGGCGTTGCGTTTGTGCGTTTCCTGTTGGACTTTGTGCGGTCCGGTGAGCTGCAGATCGAAGGGATTTTTACACATTTTGCCAGAGCGGATGAGAGAGATAAGGTGTACGCGGAGAGGCAGTTCGCGGCGTTTACACAATTTACGGAGCGGCTGCAAAATGAGCTTTCTCTGCAGATTCCCATGCGGCACTGCGCGAACAGCGCCGGGATTCTGGAGATGCCGCAGACGCATCTGGACGCGGTGCGTGCTGGAATCACGCTCTACGGACTGCATCCGTCCGAGGAGGTGCCCGGGAAGGCGTGTGAGCTTATGCCGCTACTTTCACTGCACAGTCATGTGGTGTATGTGAAAACGATTCACGCAGGGCAGAGTGTGAGCTATGGCGGCACCTATACGGCCGCGCGGGACACACGGGTCGCGACGATCCCGGTGGGGTACGGAGACGGTTATCCCCGCTCGCTGTCCGGCGGCAAAGGGTATGTGTTGATCCATGGGTATAGGGCGCCGATTCTGGGGCGTGTGTGTATGGATCAGTTCATGGTGGATGTGTCGGATATCCCGGAGGTGCAGATGCATGATCCGGTGACACTGCTTGGTCGGGACGGGGATGCGGTGATCACTGCGGAGGAGATCGGCGCGTTGTCCGGACGGTTCAATTATGAATTTGTCTGCGATCTGGGACAGCGGATCCCCCGCGTGTATTTTACAGACGGACGGATCGTGGCTGTACAGGATCCGGAAGGGATCCGCATGCTTTGATCAAGTAAGCGGAAGGATTACAAAAATAGAAAATAATGGAATACCTCCAGGAAACAGGGCAATACTAATGTTGAACTTGATTGACACAAATGGAGGGAGACATGAAACGAGGCGATGTGTATTATGCAGATTTAAGGCCTGTGGTGGGATCGGAACAGGGCGGGATCCGTCCGGTGCTGATCATTCAGAACGACGTGGGCAACCGTCACAGTCCGACCGTGATCTGCGCTGCGATTACCTCAAAGATGAATAAGGCGAAGCTGCCGACCCATATCGAGCTTCGCGCAGACAGATATGATATGGATAAGGATTCGGTGGTGCTGTTGGAACAGCTGCGCACCATCGACAAGAAGCGACTGAAGGATAAGGTATGCCATCTGGACGGGGACATTATGAGAAAGATCAATCACGCGCTGATGATCAGTCTGGAGCTGGATACATAGGAGTTCCGGCTTCCGGCGGCGGTCTTGACGAATGGAAACCGTTGGGTATATGATAAACAAAAAAGGAGATTTTGTATCGATGGAAGATGCTGGGCCGATAGCCTGTATATGTTTGGGTTTACTGTTGGTGGACGCGTTCTTGTACGGATATAGTTCCGCGCTGCAGAACATCAACGAAATAGAGGTAGAGGGACGCGCTGAGGAGGGGGATTCACGAAGTCTGCGTCTGATGAAGCTGATCAATCACCCCGGCAGTTATATCAACACGGTGCAGCTGATCGCTACACTGGTCAATATGACTGCCGGCGGCGTCTTTGTCCGCACGGTTGTGCCCCGCTGTGAGGTGCCGGTGGCGATTGCCGTGGCATTGGGGCTGATCTACATATTTTTGACCTTTGGCGTGCTGCTGCCGAAGCGTGTGGCGGCCAGACATGCGGAGCGGTTCGCTTATGCCTGTGTCGGCATTGCGGAGGTGGTCATGGCCATTCTGCTGCCGATCACCGGTCTGGTGAGCGTCACGGTGCGCGGCATCCTGTTTTTGTTCGGCGTAAGAGGCAAGGAGGATGAGAGCGACGTCACCGAGGAAGAGATCATCAACATGGTGCAGGAGGGCTTTGAGCAGGGCGTCATAGAGGACAACGAGGCTGAGATGATCTCCAATATTTTTGCGCTGGATGACAAGGAAGCGCAGGATATCATGACGCATCGCAGCAATGTGGTCGCTGTGGACGGGAAGATGCACCTGAAGGAAGCCATTGATTTTATGTTGGCGGGCACCAACAGCAGATATCCGGTGTACGAGGAAAACATTGACCATATCATCGGCATTCTGCATTTGAAGGACGCCATGCGTTACCATAGACGGGACGACTCCGTCGACGGATGTGTCAAGGATCTGGACGGGCTTCTGCGGGAGGCGTATTTTGTGCCACAGACCAAAAAGATCGACGAGCTGTTCGAGGAGATGCAGTCAAATAAGCTGCAGATGGCCATCGTGGTGGACGAGTACGGCCAGATGGACGGGCTTGTGGCGATGGAGGATATTCTGGAGGAGATCGTCGGCAATATTTTGGACGAGTATGACGAGGATACGGCCTATATCGAGGACAAGGGCAACGATGAGTATGTCATGGAGGGCAAGACGCCGTTGGAGGATCTGTCGGACCGTTTCGGCATTGATTTTGACGGGGAGGAGTTTGAGACGTTGAACGGATTCATGATCTCCAGGCTGGATCACATTCCCGAGGTCGGCGAACAGTTCAATGTGGATTATCAGGGCTTTAACTTCAAGATCCTGTCGGTGGAGAATAAAATGATACAGAGCGTGCTGGTGACGAAATTACCTGTCGCCGCGGAATCTGTGCTTGCTGAAAAAGAAAAAGGATGATATAATATATCAGTGCGTTTTTTCTTATTCTAATATTTTCTTATATTGAGAGACAAAGGAGAGCAGAGATGTCAGGACATTCAAAATTTGCGAATATCAAACATAAAAAAGAGAAAAATGATGCCGCTAAGGGTAAGATTTTTACCATCATCGGCCGTGAGATCGCCGTGGCGGTCAAAGAGGGCGGCCCCGACCCCAACAATAACTTCAAGCTGGCAACCGTGATTGCCAAGGCGAAGGCCAACAATATGCCCAATGACACCATCGAGCGCGGCATCAAGAAGGCGGCCGGCGATGTGGGAAATGTCAACTACGAGTATGTGACCTACGAGGGGTACGGCCCGAGCGGCATTGCTATCATTGTGGATGCGTTGACGGATAACAAAAACCGTACGGCGGCAAATGTGCGCAGTGCGTTCACCAAGGGACAGGGCAACATCGGCACGCCCGGCTGTGTGTCCTTTATGTTCGACAAGAAGGGGCAGATTATCATCGACAAAGAGGAGTGCGATCTGGAGGCAGATGATCTGATGATGACTGCTTTGGATGCGGGTGCAGAGGACTTTGCGGACGAGGAGGACAGCTATGAGATTCTCACGGATCCCGACGCCTTCGAGGAAGTGCGCAAGGCGCTTGAGGAGGCCGGCATTCCCATGCTCAGCGCGGAGGTGACCATGATCCCGCAGAATTATGTGGAGCTGACCGACGAGACGGCGATCAAGAATCTGCAGAGAACCCTGGATATGCTGGACGAGGATGATGATGTACAGGCGGTATATCACAATTGGGACGAGTGATCAGATAGAATAAAGGCGTAGGGCACCACCTTTTTGCGAGGTGGTGCTTGCTGTAATACGATCAGATAAGTACAATCCACGAAAGGGGAGAAAAGCATTGGCTCAGAATCCGAATTTTAAGAAAGAGACCATATGTGTGCAGTCCGGCTGGCAGCCCGGCAACGGAGAACCGCGGGTGCTGCCGATCTATCAGAGCACAACCTTCAAATACGATACCTCCGAGCATATGGGAAAGCTGTTTGATCTGGAGGAGAGCGGTTATTTTTATACCAGATTACAGAATCCCACGAATGACTATGTCGCGCAGAAGATCTGCGAACTGGAGGGCGGCGTGGCGGCTATGCTGACCAGCTCGGGGCAGGCGGCCAATTATTATGCGGTGTTCAATATCTGCGAGGCGGGAGACCATGTGGTGATGTCCTCTACCGTGTACGGCGGCACGTTTAACCTGTTGACCGTGACGATGAAAAAAATGGGAATCGAGACGACCGTGGTGGACCCCGATGCACCGGAGGAGGAACTGGCGAAGGCATTTCGGGACAACACCAAATGTGTCGTGGCGGAGACGATTGCCAATCCGGCGCTGGTGGTGCTCGATATCGAGAAATTTGCGCGTCTGGCGCACAGCCATGGTGTGCCGTTAATCGTGGACAATACGTTTGCTACGCCCATCAACTGTAATCCGTTTGTGTGGGGTGCGGATATTGTGACCCATTCCACCACAAAATATATGGATGGACATGCGATGTGCGTCGGCGGCGCGATCGTGGATTCCGGCAATTTTGACTGGGAGGCTTATGCGGATAAGTTCCCCGGACTGACCACGCCGGATGAGTCTTACCACGGCGTGACCTACACGAAGAAATTCGGAAAGGCGGCATATATCACCAAGGCGACCGCACAGCTGATGCGGGATCTCGGTTCCATTCAGGCACCGCAAAACGCGTTTTTGCTGAATGTCGGATTGGAGACCCTGCCGCTTAGGATGGAGCGTCACTGTGCCAATGCACAGGCGGTGGCTGAGTTTTTGGAGGCGCATGAAAAGGTGGCGTGGGTGAATTATCCGGGGCTTTCCGGCAACCGCTACCATGCACTTGCGCAGAAATATATGCCCAAGGGAAGCTGCGGCGTGATCTCGTTTGGCTTAAAGGGCGGCAGAAAGGCTGCGGAGGAAATGATGGACAAGCTAAAGCTTGCGGCTATCGTGACGCATGTGGCGGATGCCAGAACCTGTGTGCTGCATCCGGCCAGCCATACCCACCGGCAAATGAATGACGAGCAGCTGAAAGAGGCCGGCGTGGCACCGGATCTGATCCGGCTGTCTGTCGGTATCGAACATGTGGATGATATTATTGCTGATTTGAAGCAGGCGATAGAAGGATAGGAGCGGGGAGGTTATTATGGATAGACTCGCAATTGTAGTGCCCTGTTACAATGAGGAGGAAGTACTTCAGATTGCCTCCAAAGCACTCAGGGAAGTGCTGGACGGCTTGGTAAAAAAAGGAAAGATCGGCGCGGACAGTTTTATTCTGTTTGTCAATGACGGCAGCAAAGACCGCACCTGGGAATTGATCGAAGCGGAGCACGCGGCGTATCCTGCGCAGGTATTCGGCGTGAAGCTGGCGGGCAATGTGGGCCATCAGTTTGCGTTGACGGCAGGCCTGATTACGGCCAAGGATCTCAGTGATGTGACGATCTCCATCGATGCCGATCTGCAGGATGACGTGAATGTCATCGAGGAAATGATCGATAAGTTTCACGCGGGGAATGACATTGTCTATGGCGTCCGGAAGGAGCGGAAGACAGATACGTTTTTCAAGCGCACGACTGCGCAGGGCTTCTATAAGGTCATGGAGCTGATGGGAGTCAAGACGGTTTACAACCACGCGGATTTTCGACTGATGAGCAAACGTGCCGTGGAACAGTTTTCCAAGTACAAGGAGACCAATCTGTTCCTGCGCGGGATGGTGCCGCTCATCGGCTACCAGACGGACTGTGTCTACTACGACCGGTTGGAGCGTGTGGCGGGAGAGTCCAAATACCCGTTAAAGAAAATGCTTGCGCTGGCGTTTAACGGTATTTCTTCCTTCAGTGTGAAGCCGATCAGCATGATTTTGGGCGTGGGTATTTTTATCGTTATAGCGTCTGTTTTGGCGGCTGTTTATGCATTGATTTCGTTCTTTACGGGACATGTTGTGCCGGGCTGGACTTCGCTGATTCTGTCCATCTGGTTTCTGGGTGGCTTACAGCTTCTGGCCATCGGATTGGTCGGCCAGTATATCGGCAAGATCTACATTGAGGTGAAACAACGTCCCCGCTACAATATTGAGAAGGTTTTGACAAATGAAGAAGCATAGTTTACCGACGATTCTGGTGTGGATCGTATATGGACTGACCGCAGGAATTGTTCTGTTCCTCTCGGCGATGTCCGTCAGTGTCAATATGGGGTATCGATCCTACATGGGTCTGATCGGCGCGGCGGTTGTGCTGCTTGTGCTGGGGCTGATCTGTTTGGTGGTCGGCCGGAGAAAGAACGCGACCGCAGGACATACAGGGCGTGCCGGCGGAGGAATGACCGGCATTGTGCTGGAGAGTCTGGTGTTCATCATTTTTCTGATTCTGATGGTGCTTGTGCGCGCACTGTTTTCCCAGTATCGTATCTGGTGGAACATTGCGGATGATCCGATCTTCGGGATGGTGCAGATCACGGAGGAACAGCAGGCATTGCCCGTGTTTGCGCACAGAGGCATGGAAGCGTATATGCATCTGCTGCGGCTGGCGGTGTTTTTCCTGGGGAATAAGCCTTTTGCAGCGGTTGTGCTGCAGTTTGTCCTGTTGGTCGCCGCGGCGATCTGCATGTATCTGGGCGTGCGAAGAGGAGCCGGACGGCTGCCGGCGCTGCTTGTGGTTGCATGTATCGGTTTCGGACCGTTTATGGTGGAGGAGACCAGCAGTCTTTCCCCGCTTTTGTTGATCCTTTGTTTTTACGGGCTTGCAGTGGATGCCATCGCTGCGGTACCGGAGATAAATTCAGGAAATTCAGAAAAAAAGCTGCCCGTGATCGCTCAGACGCTGCTTGCCGGTATCTGCATCGGTCTCTGCGCTTATCTGGATCTGGCGGCGGGGTGTACGCTGCTTGTCCTGTTGACGGGGATGTTATCCTTTGGCAAAAAAGCGGAGGAGGACAGTGCGGTAAACGGCGTGCTGTTGTTTGTGCTCGGACTTGTCGCGACCGGCATCGGTTACGCGGTTCCCTATGCGGTGCGGATGGCCTGCGGCGGCGATGCGATCGGTGCGATGCAGGAGCAGATAGCGCTGTATCTTCCGGGACAATGGCATCTGCCGGAGCTTGCGCTGGAGAGCGGTATCCAATACGGAGATATTTTGGTGCTTGTCGTCTTGATGGCGGTGGGGATCTTCAGTTATTGGATCTGCGGCAGGATGCGGGTGAAGGGTATGTGGCTGTTTGCCGGATGGACCCTGCTTATCGTACAGAGCTTTGACATGTGCTCGTTCGCGGAATGGAATGTAAATGCATTGTTGTATATAATCTGTGCGGTGCTTGCGGGTATCAGCGTGGAAGACCTGTTCTGCCGGCCGGAGCAGTCGGTGTTTGACGATATCACGCGCAGAGAGACGGACACGGAAACGACAGCGCCCATGGCGGTGGAAGCGCCGGAGAGCGCGCCGGATATGCCGCAGGTGAGCACGGCGGAGAGCGCGCCGGATGCGCCACAGCAGGGGAACGCACCGGATGCAGTCCATGATTCTGCGCCGGCTGCGACTGCCGAGACGCCTGCGCCGGTACAATACATAGAAAATCCGTTGCCGCTTCCGAAAAAACGGGAGCGAAAGGCGCTCGATTACGACTATGAAGTGGCGGATGACGATGATTTCGACATTCCGTAATACGGTATAGGCAGACCGGTATCTGGTCATACTAAACATAAGCAAAACTGTGTCAGCTTGTCAGACACAGTTTTCTTAACTTATGGGAGTTTCCTATAAGACGCTTATGTTTAGGAGGTTGCGATACCATGCAGGACATGAAGACCAAACAGGACAAAGAGGCGCATCAGGATGAACGGATCGAAAAGTTCGGTCAGGTCACGCTGCAGGACAATGAGAAACAGCAGGATATTCATTTGCTTTCGATCATCGGGGAGATCGAGGGGCACGATAATCTCTCCGGAGATTCCAAGACGACCAAATATGAGCACGTGCTTCCGCAGCTTGCCGCGATTGAGGACAGCAGGGACATTCAGGGGGTGTTGGTCATCCTGAATACGATGGGCGGCGATGTGGAGGCGGGGCTTGCCATCGCAGAGATGGTTTCTTCCCTGAGTAAGCCGACTGTCTCTCTGGTGCTCGGCGGCAGTCACTCCATCGGCGTTCCCATCGCCGTGAGCACGGATTATTCTTTTATTGTGCCCACAGGCACGATGGTCATCCATCCGGTGCGGATGAACGGGACCGTCATCGGTGTGCCGCAGACCTTTGATTATTTCAAGCTGATTCAGGACCGGATCACCGGTTTTGTGTCGTCGCATTGCCGGATTTCCCGCAAGCAGCTGGAGGCGCTGATGATGGAGACGGGAGTGCTCACCAAGGACGTCGGAACGATCCTGGTGGGGGAGGAGGCCGTGAAATACGGCATCATCGACGAAGTCGGCGGGATTGATCGGGCAATCCGCAAGCTGCATGAGCTCATTGACAATAAATAGTTGATGACAAGATCTGGGAAAAATGGTATACTTATACTTTAAGAATAGATAAAAAACGAAAGTTAGAACAGAGAGGTATGAAGCGAGATGGCTTCTTCATCAAATAAATCTTCACGTTCCAGAAAAACAGGAGGTTCCACACGGCGCACGTCTTCCGCCAAAAGAATTACTGTCCAGCAAAAGGAACAGGACAGTGCGTTGTTTCACGAGATCGGCATGATTGTCGTCAGTGTGGTGATGCTGTTTCTCTTTTTGTGCAATTTCGGTATCATCGGTCCGGTGGGGGACAGCATCCGTTCGGTGATGTTCGGGTTATTTGGATTGCCGGCCTATGTGACACCGATTCTGATCTTTGTGGCGATGTCCTTCTGGATTGCCAATGAGGGGAATCCCACTGCGCTGCGCAAGCTGATTGCGGGCGTTGTGCTGTTTTTGATGCTCGGTGTGGTCTGTGAGCTGTTTGCCGGGACGATCAAATCCATGGACGGTTATCAGGCCAAGGAAATTTATGACGCATGCAGTGTCGGCAAAGGCGGCGGCGTCCTGGCGGGAAGCCTTGCGTATCTTTTGTATCATAATCTGGAGATGATGGGCACCATCCTGGTTGTACTGCTTGCGTCGGCGATCAGCATGATCCTGTTGACGGAGCGCTCGCTGTTAGGCAGTATGCGCGACGGTGCGGAGCATATCCGGGACTTCTCCGCGGCATCCAAGGAGCAGTGGCTTGAGGAGGATGAGCGGCGTCTGGAGGCGATTGAGAATCGCAGAGAGGCGGCCGAGCGGCGCAGAGAGGAAGCGGAGAACCGCAAGGAAGCGGCGAGAGCGCGCAGGGAGGAGAACGAACGTCTGCGTGCGGAGCGGGCGGAGGAACGCCGGCTGAAGGCGGAGGAAAAGGAGAACGAGAAGATCCTGCGCATGGACAAGACGGTGTCCGGCGTGATGTTAGATACATCTTTAAAAAAGGACGAGAAAGTACATAAGGGCGATATTCATGAGATTACGTATCAAGAGCAGGAGAATCCTGCTGCGGACGCTGTGGGCGCGGCCGGTCTGACGGCGAAACAGTCCGCACCATCTGAGGAAGCGTTTGATTTTAACAAAATCCGTGTGCGCACGGCACATCAGGTACATCTTTCGGAGGTGTCCGGCGCGGAGGACATGCAGGGAGAGGACCTTGCGGATACTGCTGTAAGACCCGTGCGTGCGGCTGCACCTGTGGCCGAGGAACCGCAGGAGACTGTGTCACGTACCCAGATCAAGCCGGAGCTCATACACGAGGCGGATCAGATCCGGGTACATAAGGACGGCGTGGCAGATCAGCGTGCGACCGATCCGGTCGGATCGGCCGGATATGCCAAGCCCGGGGCTGTGGCACCGGCGGATGACGGCATGTCGCCTGTGCAGAAGCAGATGCAGAAGGACATGCAGGCTGCTGAGAAAAAGGTGCCGAAGAAGTATATGTTCCCGCCGCTTTCCCGCCTGCAAAAGGGAGAGAATACCGCGACGGATTCCACGGAGGAATTGAAAGAGACGGCCATGCGCCTGCAGCAGACCCTGAGCACCTTCGGCGTGAAGGTGACGATCACAGACATCAGCCAGGGACCGAGCGTGACCCGCTATGAGCTGCAGCCGGAACAGGGTGTCAAGGTCTCCAAGATCGTGGGACTCACCGATGATATCAAGCTGAATCTGGCGGCGACGGATATCCGTATCGAGGCGCCGATCCCCGGAAAGGCCGCCATCGGTATCGAGGTACCCAACAAGGAGAATATGACGGTGGCGCTTCGGGATCTGCTCGAGAGCAAGGAGTTCAAGGAGTTTCCGTCGAATATTGCGTTTGCGGTCGGCAAGGACATTGCCGGCAAGACGGTGGTGGCGGACATCGCGAAGATGCCGCATATGTTGATCGCCGGTTCCACCGGATCCGGTAAATCCGTCTGCATCAATACGCTGATCATGAGTATTCTGTATAAGGCACACCCGGATGATGTGAAGCTGATCATGGTGGATCCGAAGGTGGTGGAGCTGTCGGTGTATAACGGGATACCGCATCTGCTGATCCCGGTGGTCACGGATCCCAAGAAGGCCTCCGCGGCACTGCACTGGGCGGTGTCCGAGATGGAGGACCGTTATCGCAAGTTTGCGGATTATAATGTGAGAGATCTGAAGGGCTATAATAAAAAGCTGGAGACCATGCGTGAGAACGGCGAGGAGGATGTGCCGGCTAAGCTGCCGCAGATCGTGATCATCGTCGACGAGTTGGCGGATCTGATGATGGTAAGCCCCGGCGAGGTGGAGGAATCCATCTGTCGCCTGGCGCAGCTGGCGAGAGCCTGCGGCATCCATCTGATCATCGCTACCCAGCGTCCCAGCGTGGATGTCATCACCGGACTGATCAAGGCCAATATGCCCAGCCGTGTGGCGTTTGCGGTGTCCAGCGGCGTGGATTCGCGCACGATTCTGGATATGGTCGGCGCGGAGAAGCTGCTCGGCAAGGGCGATATGCTTTTTTATCCCCAGGGCTATTCCAAGCCTGCCCGCATACAGGGCGCGTTTGTGTCAGATAAAGAGGTTTCCGATGTGGTGGATTTCCTGAAGAACCAAATGATCGGCAATACCTATGCAGCGGATATTGAGGAGAAGATCAAAAACATCGGCTCTTCGTCCGGCGCTGCGGCAGGCGGCGCTGCCGGTGGCGGCAGTGACAGCGGCAGGGACGAGTATTTTGAGGAGGCCGGCAGGTTCATCATCGACAAAGACAAGGCGTCGATCGGTATGCTGCAGAGAGTGCTGAAGGTCGGCTTTAACCGTGCGGCGCGGATCATGGATCAGCTGTGCGAGTACGGCGTTGTCGGAGAAGAGGAGGGTACCAAGCCCCGCAAAGTGCTCATGAGTATGGAGCAGTTTGAACAGCTGCTGGAAGAAATATGATGGTAAATCGGAGGAATATACATGAAATCGGATATTGAAATCGCGCAGGAGGCAACGCTGTCACCGATCGCGGAGATCGCCGCAAAACTGGATATCCCGGAGGAAGAGCTGGAACTGTACGGCAGATACAAGGCGAAGCTTTCGGAGCAATTTTTAAAGCAGCTGGAAGGCAGACCGGACGGTAAGCTGATCCTTGTGACGGCGATCAATCCGACGCCGGCCGGTGAGGGCAAGACCACGACGACGGTCGGTTTGGGCCAGGCCTTCGGACAGTTGGGCAAAAAGGCGATCATCGCGCTCAGAGAGCCCTCGCTGGGGCCTTGCTTCGGCATCAAGGGCGGCGCTGCAGGCGGCGGTTACGCGCAGGTCGTGCCGATGGAAGATCTGAATCTGCATTTTACCGGAGATTTTCATGCGATCACCTCGGCCAATAATCTGTTGGCAGCGCTGTTGGACAACCATATCCAGCAGGGGAATGCGCTGGGGATTGATACCAGACAGATTATCTGGAAGCGCTGTGAGGATATGAATGACCGTGTGCTGCGCAATGTGGTAGTCGGCATGGGCAGCAAGGCAGACGGATTTGTGCGGGAGGATCATTTTGTCATCACGGTGGCCAGCGAGATCATGGCGATTCTGTGCCTGGCGGAGAATATGCAGGATCTGAAGGAGCGGCTTGCCAAAATTGTTGTGGCGTATAATTTTAAGGGTGAGCCGGTGACGGCCAGGGATCTGCAGGCAGTGGGCGCTATGGCGGCGCTGTTGAAGGATGCCATGAAGCCCAATCTGATTCAGACATTGGAGCACACGCCTGCATTGGTACACGGCGGACCGTTTGCCAATATTGCGCATGGCTGCAACTCGGTGCGTGCCACCAAAGCAGCTATGAAAATGGCGGATTACTGCATAACAGAGGCAGGATTTGGCGCGGATCTGGGCGCGGAGAAATTTTGTGATATCAAGTGCCGTGTAGCGGGGCTGCGACCCGATGCGGTGGTGCTTGTGGCGACGGTGCGTGCGCTCAAATACAACGGCGGCGTGGCCAAGGCAGATCTGGACAAAGAGGATCTGGACGCGCTGCGAAAGGGTATGGCGAATCTGGAGAAGCATATTGAGAACCTGCACAAATATGGCGTGCCGGTTGTGGTGACGCTCAATTCCTTCGTGTCGGATACGGAGCGGGAACTTTCCGTAGTTCGGACGTTCTGTGAGGAGAAAGGTTGCGCATTTGCGCTTTCCGAGGTATGGGCGAAGGGCGGCGCGGGCGGTATTGCACTCGCCGAGAAAGTGCTCGAGACGCTGGAGACCAGAGAAAGTCATTTTCAGGTGCTCTACGAGGACAAGCTGTCCTTACGGGAAAAAATTGAAACAATTTCCACAGAAATTTATGGCGCTGACGGGGTGAACTTTTCCGCGGCGGCGCTCAAACAGATTGCACAGCTGGAGAAACTGGGATATGGCAGTTTCCCGGTGTGTATGGCCAAAAATCAGTATTCCCTCTCGGATGATCCTACACTCTTAGGGGCGCCGAAGGGATTTGAAATGAATGTCAGAGAAGTGTATGTCTCCGCGGGTGCCGGGTTTGTCGTGGTGCTGACCGGCGCGGTGATGACGATGCCGGGTCTGCCGAAGGAACCGGCGGCGCACCGGATCGACGTGGATGAGGACGGCAAAATTCTTGGATTATATTAATACTACGGAAAGGGTGGGCAAGAATATGGCAAAATTAATTGACGGAAAGGCAATCTCTGCGCAGATCAAAGAAGAGTGCAAAGAGCGGGTCGCAAAGCTGAAGGAGGAGGGCATCGAGGTTACCCTTGCGGTGATTCAGGTGGGCAATGATCCGGCCTCCACAGTGTATGTGGGCAATAAGAAAAAGGCATGTGCTTACATCGGTATCCGGTCGTTGGCGTATGAACTTCCGGAGGAGACGACACAGGAGGAGCTGCTTGCTTTGATCGGCGAATTGAACGGCAGAAAAGATGTAAACGGCATTTTGGTGCAGCTGCCGCTTCCGAAGCATATCGATGAGGAGAAGGTTCTGGACACCATCGATCCCGCCAAGGATGTGGATGGGTTCCATCCGCAGAATGTGGGTGCTCTGTGCATTGGCAAGAAGGGATTTGTGTCCTGTACGCCGGCGGGGATTATTCAGCTGTTAAAGCGTTCCGATATTGAGATCGCCGGCAAGGAATGTGTGGTCATCGGCCGCAGCAATATCGTGGGCAAACCGATGGCGCTTCTTCTGTTGCGCGAGAACGGCACGGTGACTGTTGCGCACAGCCGCACCAGAGATCTCAAGGAGATCACGAAACGCGCGGATATTCTGATCGTAGCGATCGGCAAGCCGAAAATGATCACGGCGGACTATGTGAAAGAGGGTGCGGTGGTCATTGATGTGGGCATTCATCGGAATGAGAACAACAAACTGTGCGGGGACGTGGACTTCGAGAGCGTTGCGCCGCATTGCAGCGCGATCACGCCTGTGCCGGGCGGCGTAGGACCGATGACCATCGCGATGTTAATGCATAACTGTGTGGAGTCTGCATCATGAAATGTCCCAATTGCGGTGAGGAGATCGGCGAAGGTCTTCTCTATTGTGAAAAGTGCGGCGAGGATATTCATATTGTACCTGATTTTGAACCGGAATTAGAGCAGAATATCGCCAAGAACCTGGAAAATATTGTACAGGAGGTGGGCGGCGCGGCAGAGGGCAAAACGATGCCCAAGCCGGAGACGACCGCACTGTCTGCAGGCGGGAAGCTGCATACCTCCAAAATGCGGCTGCTGCTCGTATGGGTTATGCTGATTGCCTTTACGGGACTGTTATTTTACGGTGGGATACGGATTTATCAGTATTACTCTCCGGAGTACCAGACCCAGAAAGCCAGACAGCTTGTGGCGGCGGGACAATATGACAAGGCGATCCTCTTTATTGAGCGGGCGATGGAGCTGGATCCGCTGAATGTGGATCTGAAGCTGGATATGGCCCAGGTGTATTTTTTCAAAAACGACAAGGACAGCTACGCGTATTGGCTGCAGAGCATCGTGCAGGATCCGGGCGCTGACAGGGAACAACTGGAGAGCGCTTACGGAAAGCTGATCGCTATCTATCGCGCCAGAGAAGACTATCAGGCCATCAACGATATGCTGTTGGCCTGCCCGGATGAGACGATCCGGATGGCGTATCAGAGTTATCTGGCGGAGTCGCCCCAGTTTAGCGTGACGACGGGCGAATATGATGAAGTGAAGGCACTGAAGCTGACGGTGACAGGCGGCGGGAAGATTTATTATTCCATGGACGGGCAGGAGCCGGGGGAGGATCAGATCCTGTATACCGCACCGATCCTGCTGGAGAACGGGGACTATGAAGTAAAAGCAGTATATATCAATGAGAACGGTGTGCGCAGCGCAGTTGTCACACATTCCTACCACATTGCGGTTGCCGAGCTTGAGGCGCCGGAGCTGAGCGTGGACAGCGGCACCTATGAGCGACCTGTCTCGATTCGGGTAGTCAATGACACGCAGAATATCTATTACACCATGGACGGCACGCATCCGACTATGGAATCGCTGCAGTATATTGAGCCGATTCCCATGCCCATCGGGGAGAGCAATTTCTGTTTTGCAAGACTGGAAATCGGCAGAAGCAGCGCTGTTGTGGACCGCAAGTTTGAGCTGGATCTGAAGACGGACTTCACGCCGAATCAGGCCGTGGATGCAGTCAGAGAAGCGGTTCTTGCCACGGGCAAAATTGTCGATAACGAGGGGCATTTCGATGATACGGCCGCGCATTATGAATATCAGTATCTGTATGTCATCACGTTGGAGGAGGACAATGTAGCCTACATTGTCTCCGAGGTGTATGTGGATGCCGCAGGCAATCCGGGGCGCACAGGCAATTATTATGCCGTGAATGTGTATACGGGCACGCTGTACGGCGTACACATGGAAGACGGGAAATTTCAGCTAAACGGTGAACAGCCTTAGCTGACAAGAGATATAAAACGAGAGGTGAGTGTATGTACAAAATTTTAAAGAAGAAGGAACTGGCTGCAAACATCTATCTGATGGATGTGGAGGCAAAACGTGTGGCAAAAACCTGTAAGCCCGGACAATTTGTCATTGTGCGTACAGACGCGGCGGGGGAACGTATTCCGCTGACCATCTGCGACTATGACAGAGAGGCGGGCACGGTCACCATCGTATTTCAGACGGTGGGCGCAGGAACGAAAATGATGGCCGAGTTGCAAGAGGGGGAGGCCTTTCACGATTTTGTCGGTCCCCTTGGTTGCGCATCGGAATTCGTCGGCGAGGAGTTGTCCGCGATCAAGGACAAGCGCTTCCTGTTCGTGGCCGGCGGTGTCGGGGCAGCGCCCGTCTATCCGCAGGTCAAATGGCTGCATGAGCACGGGATTGCAGCGGATGTGATCGTCGGCAGTAAGACCAAGGATCTGTTGATTCTGGAGAAAGAGATGGAGGCAGTGGCCGGCAATCTCTATGTCACCACAGACGACGGCTCCTATGGCAGAAGCGGTATGGTGACCCAGACAATCAAGGATCTGATTGCAGAGGGCAAGCAGTACGATGTCTGCATTGCCATCGGTCCGATGATTATGATGAAATTTGTATGTCTTTTGACCAAGGAATATCAGCTTCCCACGATTGTGAGTTTAAATCCGATTATGGTGGACGGTACCGGTATGTGTGGCGCATGTCGTGTCACCGTGGACGGCAAAGTAAAATTTGCCTGTGTGGACGGTCCGGAATTTGACGGACATGCTGTGAATTTTGATGAGGCGATGCGCCGTCAGCAGATTTACAAGACCCAGGAGGGCAGAGCGATGCTTGCACTGCAGGAGGGTGAGACGCATCACGGCGGATGCGGAAACTGTGCGGACTAACCAGATACCGTAGTTGTGTGAAAGGAGACTGACAATGGATGTATTGAAGAAGATTCCTGTGAGAGAACAGGATGCAAGGGAAAGAGCGACAAACTTCCAGGAGGTTTGTCTTGGGTATAACAAAGAGGAGGCTATGGAGGAGGCATCCAGATGCATCAACTGCAAAAACGCGCAGTGCATCAAGGGCTGTCCTGTGGCGATCAATATTCCGGGATTTATCGAGCAGGTGAAAAACGGTGATATTGCGGCCGCTTATCAGGTCATCAGCGAATCCAGCGCGCTTCCAGCAGTCTGCGGCCGTGTGTGTCCGCAGGAGACCCAGTGTGAGGGCAAATGTATCCGCGGAATCAAGGGCGATCCCATCTCCATCGGTAAATTGGAGCGTTTCGTGGCGGATTGGGCGAGAGAGAACAATATCAAGCCGGAGGGCGCGAAGGAGAAAAAGGGAAAGAAGGTTGCCGTGATCGGCTCCGGTCCTGCGGGACTGACCTGTGCCGGAGATCTGGCAAAGCTTGGCTATGATGTGACGATCTTCGAGGCACTGCACGAGCCCGGAGGCGTTTTGGTATACGGAATTCCGGAATTCCGTCTGCCCAAGAGCGATGTGGTGGCCAAAGAGATTGAGAATGTAAAATCTCTGGGCGTGAAGATCGAGACCAATGTGGTAATCGGCAAATCCACCACCATCGACGAATTGATGGATGAGGAAGGCTTTGAGGCGATCTTCATCGGTTCCGGCGCGGGACTGCCCAAATTCATGGGAATCCCCGGCGAAAACGCCAACGGTGTGTTCTCGGCCAATGAATATCTGACCAGAAGCAATCTGATGAAGTCCTTTGACGAGCGTTCCAACACACCGATTATGCATGGCAAAAAGGTGGCTGTCGTAGGCGGCGGCAACGTGGCGATGGACGCGGCCAGAACCGCGCTCAGACTGGGCGCGGAGGTACACATTGTGTACCGCAGAAGTGAAGAGGAACTGCCTGCCCGTGTGGAGGAAGTGCATCATGCGAAGGAGGAGGGTGTGATTTTTGACCTTCTGACGAATCCGACGGAGATCCTATCCGATGAAAAGGGTTGGGTGACCGGCATGAAATGTATCCGCATGGAGCTCGGCGAGCCTGACGAGTCCGGCAGAAGAAGACCGGTGGTCATCCCTGATTCGGAATTCACCATGGAAGTGGATACGGTGATTATGTCTCTGGGAACTTCCCCCAATCCGCTGATCTCTTCGACGACGGACGGGTTGGAGACCAATAAGTGGAAATGTATTGTGGCGGACGAAGCAAACGGTAAGACGACCAAGGAAGGTGTGTATGCCGGCGGCGATGCCGTGACCGGTGCTGCCACCGTCATCTTGGCCATGGGTGCTGGAAAAGCAGCTGCGAAAGGAATTGATGATTATTTGAGCGGGAGGTAGGAACCATGTCCCCTGAGCCGATGAATGAGAAAGAATATCGTTCCTCCGGCTGGGCCCTGCTGCTCGTGGGCGGCGTGGGCCTGCTGGGGGTGGCATTGGGTATTTCCGGTGTGCTTCCGGTACATCTGGGCAATCCATATCTGTTTTACGGAGTGATGATGTCGGTTTTTGTGCTGTTTATCGTGATGGGCGCACTGTCCTTCAAAAGCGCCCGCATCTTTGCGCAAAAGGAACAGGCGGATCACACGCTTATGGAGACGGTGGAGACCTGGTGTGTGGAGCATCTGACTGCGGAGGAGATCGATCGGGCGGTGGATGCGGATCTGCCGGATGAGACAGCGTCGGATCCACAGCTGTTGTTTTTCCCGCGGGCGGAATATATCAAAGAAAAGATCAACAACCAGTTCATGAATTTGGATCAGAAGCTTTTGGATCGCTATGTGGACGAGCGGTTGTATGATCTGATCTTCGGAGAGAAGACATGAAGATAAGAATCCTCTGTGTGGGCAAGATCAAGGAATCCTTTTATCGGGATGCCGTGGCGGAATATGAAAAGCGCTTGGGACGCTACTGTCAGCTGGAAATCATAGAGGTGGCGGATGAACAGACACCGGACGACGCAAGTCCCGCCATGGAGGAACAGATCCGCCTAAAGGAGGCCAAGCGACTGCTTGCCTGGATGGACAAGATTCGTGAGGACAGCGTATTCTGTACATTGGAGATACAGGGGACCCGCATGGACTCTGTGCAGTTCTCCGGATGGCTGGAGCGCGCGGCAATTGAAGGACGCGGTGCGGTCTGTTTTATCATAGGCGGTTCGCTGGGACTGCACCGGACAGTGACTGAGCGGGCCAGGCTGCATATCAGCTTTTCGGATATGACTTTTCCCCATCAATTGATGCGCGTCATTCTGTGTGAGCAGATCTATCGCGCATTTCGGATCAGCAAAGGGGAACCTTACCACAAATAACGTTACCATAAGAAACAAATGAGGTCGGAATGACAAAGAAACAGCTGGCGCTCGCAGTGATCGAGCGTTTGAAAAAGGAATATCCGGAGACCGTGTGTACGCTTGATTATGATCAGGCGTGGAAACTGCTTGTCAGTGTACGGCTTGCGGCGCAGTGCACGGATGCGCGCGTCAATGTGGTCGTGGAGGGACTCTATGCGCAGTATCCGGATATAAATGCACTCGCGGAAGCGGATGTGGCGGATATTGAACGGATTGTGCATCCCTGCGGGCTTGGCAACAGTAAGGCACGGGATATCAGCGCTTGTATGCGGATGCTGCGGGATGTGTACGGCGGGCGTGTGCCGGACAGTATGGAGGAGCTTTTGAAGCTGCCCGGCGTCGGCAGGAAAAGCGCCAACCTGATCATGGGCGATGTGTTCGTGAAACCGGCGATCGTGACGGATACACACTGTATCCGTCTGGTGAACCGCATCGGCCTGGTGAAGGGGATCAAAGAGCCGGCGAAGGTTGAAAAGGAACTGTGGAAGATCATACCGCCGGAGGAGGGTAATGATTTCTGCCATCGGCTGGTAGACCACGGACGGGCAGTCTGCACAGCGCGGACAGCGCCTTATTGCGACAAATGCTGCCTGGCGGATGTCTGCCGGAGGGTGCTATAGCGAGGGTTTCCCTGTCGCGCGTTAAATCCGATGCACCGGTCACAGGTTGCGCCAAACCGGCATATCCTATGCTGATCTTATATTGCGTGGAGTGCAGGATGCAGATATATGTCGTACAGCCGCAGGATACGGTGGATTCCATAGCGGCGGAATTTGGACTGGATGTCTATGCGTTGGTATTTTATAATCAATTGATTTATCCTTATGAGCTTGCCGTCGGGCAGGCTCTTTTGCTTCCGGACGGACAGGCGGAGACGGACGGTGCGGGTGAGACGGGAGAAAGCGGTGAGGCGGAAATCTCCTCACAACCGGAGAAAAGTGTGTGTGTCAGCGGGTATGCGTATCCCTTTATCAGCCCCTGGGTATTGTCACAGACATTGCCCTATCTGGCGGAATTGCCGATTTTTTCTTATGGATTTTCGGAGGAGGGAGAGCTTTACGCGCCAAATCCCAGTGCGGATTGGATGATTGAGGCAGCACGTGGGGCTTCCGTGGCGCCGATCCTCACCCTGACGCCGCTGGGGATCGACGGGAGATTCAACAACAATCTGATTCATTCGGTTGTGAACAGTGACGTCTATACGGAGCGTCTGATCCAAAATGTGGTAAACGAAATGCAGGAGAAGGGCTATCAGGGCGTCAATATTGACTTTGAATATATTTTGCCGGAGGATCGGGATCTGTTCACGGCGTTTGTGCGGGAGATGGGCGAGGCGGTGCGCGCTGCCGGCTATCACATTTCGATTGCGCTTGCGCCGAAAACCTCGGCGGATCAAAAAGGGCTGCTGTATGAGGGAAAGGATTACGGAGCGCTGGGGGCAGTGACGGATCATGTGCTTCTGATGACCTATGAGTGGGGATATACGTACGGACCGCCCATGGCTGTGGCTCCCATCAATCAGGTGCGGCGGGTGGTAGAGTATGCGCGCACGGAAATTCCGGCGGAGAAAATTGATCTGGGTATCCCCAATTACGGCTATGACTGGCCGCTGCCGTACGAGCGCGGCGTGACGAAGGCGACGACCATCGGCAATGTGCAGGCCGTGCGGATTGCCATTGCGAACGGCGCGACCATCACCTTTGATCCGGTGGCGATGAGTCCTTATTTTCAGTACTATGACGAGGAAACCGGACAGGCGCATGAAGTCTGGTTCGAGGATGTGCGCAGTCTGCAGGCCAAATTTGATCTGATCCGCGACTATGGTCTGCGGGGGTGCGGCTATTGGCAGATCATGCAATGGTACCGCGCGAACTGGCTGCTGCTCGCAGAGAATTTTACGCTGTCACCGTTTTTGTATTGTTCTGCAGCCACGCCTTTGTTATAATAGAATTATCAGGAAAACAAGGGGGACGACAGTATGCGCATGTATGATATCATCATGAAAAAACGAAACGGCGGTGCACTGTCCGAGGAGGAGATTCAGTTTTTTGTAAAGGGCTACACGCGGGGAGAGATTCCGGACTATCAGGCGGCGGCATTGATGATGGCCATTTATTTTCAGCACATGACGAAGGCTGAGACAAATGCGCTTACCATGGCGATGATGCACAGCGGGGATGTGCTGGATTTGTCTGCGATCGAGGGGATCAAGGTGGATAAACACAGCACCGGCGGCGTCGGCGATAAGACTTCTCTCGCAGTCATTCCCATGGTGGCGGCCTGCGGTGTGCGGGTGGCGAAAATGAGCGGCCGGGGCCTTGGCCACACCGGTGGTACTGTCGATAAGCTGGAGAGTTTTCCGGGATTTTCCACAGCCATCACAGGACAGCAATTTGTCGACAATGTCAACCGGATCGGGATCGCCATCATGGGACAGACGGCAGATCTTGCCCCTGCGGACAAGAAGCTCTATGCGCTGCGGGATGTCACTGCGACCGTCGACAATATGTCCCTGATCGCCAGTTCCATCATGAGCAAAAAGCTGGCTGCCGGTACGGATGCCATTGTGCTGGATGTCAAGACCGGAAGCGGCGCTTTTATGAAAAAAGAGGAGGACTCCTATGCGCTGGCGCAGGAGATGGTGGATATCGGCAAGGCGGCCGGCAAAGAGGTGATCGCGGTGATCTCCGACATGGATCAGCCGCTCGGCCGTGCGGTGGGCAATGCACTGGAGGTCAAGGAGGCCATTGCCACGCTGCGCGGGGAAGGACCTGAAGATTTTGTGGAGCTGAGTCTGATGCTGGGCAGCCAGATGCTGCTTGCGGGCGGCAAGGCGCAGACAGAGAAAGAGGCGAAACAGCAGCTGCAGCAGGTGATCGCGGATGGCAGCGCATTGCGAAAGCTCGCTGAATTTGTGGCGGCGCAGGGAGGAGACAGCGCCGCAGTCTATGATACGGAGCTGCTGCCGAAGGCGAAGCTTGTACTGCCGGTTCCGGCCCCGCAAAGCGGTTATATACAGCACATTGCCTGTGATGAAATCGGGATGTGTTCGCTGCTTCTGGGCGGCGGCAGAGAGACCAAGGAGAGCGCCATTGATCTGTCCGTGGGACTGGTGCTGGAGAAAAAGGTGGGGGATTCCGTGGAAGAAGGGGAACCCCTTGCCTGGCTGCACGCAAATGATGAGAACCAAGCTGCGGCGGCCAGAGAGCGCTTCCTCGCCGCCTGTCAGATCGGGGAGACGGCACCGGCAAAAGGCGATATCATCAAGCATATTATCCGTTGATGCAGCATATGCTGTAGCATGAGAAAAACAGGGAATAATACGGACAAAATACAGCAAAAGACAAAGCTTTTGGAGACGCTTCAGCTGCCGCGGGATGTCTGTCTGGGCGCTATGCGCGTGACGCTGACCGGCTGCGCGGAGGCCTGGGTGGAGAATTATCGGGGGCTTTTGGAGTATTCCAGACAGTCGATTCTCCTGCAGGGGAAAAACGGGCAGGTCTGTTTTGAGGGCGAGCAGTTGTCGATCGATTACTATACCAATGAGGACATGAAGATCAGCGGTCGAATTCAATGTGTCCGGTATTTGTGACCGGCTGGAAGGAGCTTTTGCTATGCTTGACATCCTGAAATTCATACGGGGATATCTGCGCATCCGTGTGAACGGATTTTCACCGGAACGCTTTATGAATCTGTGCAGCAACAAAGATATTCTGCTCTGGGATATCGAGAAGGTACAAGATGGATATGAGATGTCGATCAGCCTGCGCAGTTTCCGCAGATTGAAGGCGATCGTCCGGAAAACAAGGACAAAGGTAGTCGTTCTGGAAAAGAACGGACTGCCTTTTTTATTTCCGCTCGTCCGCAAGCGCAGTGTGTTTGTGACCTGTTTTCTGCTGGCGATCCTGTTCTGGCATGTATCCGGTCTTTTTATCTGGGACATTGTGCCGGAGGGAAATTTGCAGATTACAACCGATCAGCTGAATCGTTTTCTGCGGGAGCAGGGGATCCGCGAGGGGATGCGCAGGGATCAGGTGGATATCAGTGTGCTTGAGAAGGAACTGCGCAATCAGTTTCAGGCGCTGACCTGGACCTCCGCCAGAGTAGAGGGAACGCGGCTGATCATTTCCATGAAGGAGAATGACGGCTACAGGCCGGATGTATCCGAGGGGGAGTTGTCCGGCGGAGGGACAGATCTTGTGGCGGAGGCGGACGGTGTCGTGGTGTCAATGGTGGTCCGGCAGGGGATCCCTGCGGTCAAAATCGGTGATACGGTGACGGAAGGGACGGTTTTGGTGGACGGCAGGGTGCCCATTTACAACGAGGATGGTACCGTGCGGGAATATTTGCTCGTGGACGCGGATGCAGATATTCTTTTGGAGCATATGGCGGCGTTTGATACGCAGATTGCGTCTGCGTATATGGAGCGTCGGTACACATCGCGCCAAAAACAGCAATACTTTTTACGCTTTGGCAGGAAACGGGAATGGAAGGTTCCCCTGGAGAAGCCGTATACGTATTACGACCGGCTGATGCGCCTCGGCAGACCTGTTTTGTTTGAAAAGCTGGAAATCCCCGTGTTTATCGGCTCTTACACCTATCGCGAATACCAGAATGTGGAACGGATATACAGCGCGGAAGAGGCCGGAAATAAGCTGGAGGAAGAATTTTTGCAATTTCTGCAAACTTTAGAGGAAAAAGGGGTACAAATTATTGAAAAAGATGTTAAAATAGATACATATGACTTGGGCTTTCTGCTGCACGCCGATCTGCGTGTGCAGGAACAGGTCACGAAGCGACAAGCGACAGATGGGAGAGAAGACATTCGTGAGGAATGACGGCAGGGAGGAACATGCCTTTTCCATGAATCTGGATATGCCGACGGAGCATATGCAAAAGATTTTTGGATTGCAGGATCAATATATCAAGAAGTTGGAGCGGGATTTTGCTGTCACGGTGGTTGACCGGAACGGTCACATCGTGGTCAGCGGAGAAGAGGAGCATGTGAAACGGGCAGCGTCGGTGCTGCAGCAGCTGACCATTCTCTCCGACCGCGGGAATGAGATCGAGGAGCAGAGCGTGGACTACGCGATCACCATGGGAAAGGAAGCCCAGGCGGAGGCGATTACGGAGATTGACGGAGATTGCATCTGCCACACGGTGAACGGCAAGCCAATCAAGCCCAAGACGCTGGGACAGAAGCAATATGTGGATGCGATCCGCAACAATATGATTGTCTTTGGCATAGGGCCGGCAGGCACGGGAAAGACGTATCTGGCGATGGCGATGGCCATCACGGCGTTCAAAAATGATGAAGTAGGGCGGATCATCCTGACCAGACCGGCGATAGAGGCAGGGGAGAAATTAGGATTTTTGCCCGGAGATCTGCAGAGCAAGGTGGACCCCTATCTGCGGCCGCTGTATGACGCGCTTTATCAGATCATGGGAGCGGAGAGTTTTGCCAAAAATATGGAGAAGGGCCTGATCGAGGTGGCGCCGCTTGCCTATATGCGCGGCCGGACGTTGGACAATGCCTACATCATTCTGGACGAGGCACAGAACACAACGCCGGCGCAAATGAAGATGTTTCTGACCAGAATCGGCTTCGGCTCCAAGGTGGTCGTCACAGGCGACGCTTCCCAGAAGGATCTGCCTGTGGGCAGTAAGTCGGGGCTGGATACTGCCGTCAAGGTGCTGCAGAAGATCGACGGGATCGCCTTCTGTAATCTCACCAGCAAGGATGTGGTGCGCCACCCGCTGGTGCAGAAGATCGTCAAGGCCTATGATGAATACGAGGCAAAGGAGAACCGCAGAACCAAGACGCATTACGCGGGGAACAATCCGCGCAGATAGCGTTTGGTGTCCGTGCGGGTAGCTGAGATGCAAAGGAGATTGTCAGGCGAATATGACATGTTATTTGGAATACGATGAGGGAATTGATGCAGCGTTTCCGTTTGACGCGGAAGCGGTTGTAGAACAGGTGGTCAATGAGGTGCTGCGCACGGAGCAATGCCCGTATGAGGTCTGCGTCAATGTGCTGGTGACGGACAACGCCGGCATTCGGGAGTTCAACAGAACCTATCGCGAGATTGACCGGGAGACAGATGTATTGTCATTTCCCAATCTGGATTTTGATGAGCCTGCCCGTTTTTGGATTCCGGAGGGAAGAGAGGCGGATTATTTTGACCCGGAGAGCGGAGAACTGATTCTGGGAGATATCATTCTGTCTGTGGACAGAGTGCGGGCGCAGGCGGCAGAGTACGGCCACAGTCCAAAGCGGGAGTTTGCGTTTTTGGTGGCGCACAGTATGCTGCATCTGTGCGGCTATGATCATATGGAGCCCGCGGAGGCTGCCGTCATGGAGGACAAGCAGGAGAAGGTGCTGGGGCAGCTGGGGATTACACGAGATATGCCATAAGGGATAAACGGGACAGAGAGAACGAGGATAAACGAATGAGTCATCAGGTGGAACAAAAAAAGAGACAGGTGGAAATCGCGTCCTACATGCTGGGGATGCTGAGCCTGCTCATTCTCGGCAACAAAATCGGGGAGGATGGCGTCGCCTACACAGCCGTATCCTTTGAGGTGTTTTTGTTCTTTGAAATGTGTATAGGCTCTCGGCTGGCGGATACGATCGGGAAACTGCTGCGCGCGCGCACGGCAAAGGGGCAGTATAAAAATGCTGAAAAATTAAAAAGAAACGTGATGTTTACAGAGTTCCTGGCAGGCTTGAGTGCGAGTGTGCTCTTTTTCATTGTGACCTGGTTCGTTGGGAAAAATTTGCCCGGCGGCGTATATCACGTGGCGATCATGCAGCTGCTTGCGCCGGCGGTGGTGCTGCACACGCTGGTCTGCGTGCTGTTGGGTTATTTCCAGGCGGAGGGAACCGAACTGCCGTCGGTGATTTCGTATGTGATGCGCCAGGTTTGTATTTTGTTGTTTTCCCTGTTGTTGATCCACGTGTTCGGTGGCTACGGGCAGAAGGTCAGCACCCTGCTCAGGCAGGAGCATTTTACCGCGATGTACAGCGGCATGGGTGTTGCGCTGGCCATCACCCTGTCAGAGGTGTTTGTGTTAATTTTCCTGTTTCTGGTCTACCGGAGCAGCAGAGGCAAAACCAAAAAGAACAACGGGGAGGGACTGCGCACCACCGATACCTTTGGCAGTCAGATGAGCGCACTGCTAAGAAGTGTATGTCCGATGGTGGTGATCGCGTTGCTGCGGCATCTGCCCATCTGGTTCGGCATCCTGTTCTTCTACAGGGCGGCAAGTGAGAACGGTGCGTGGAATGTCTACGGCGTATACTACGGGAAGTATCTGCCGGTGATGGGACTGTGTGTATTTCCGGTGTTGATTTTTTTGCTGGGTTATGGATATCGGGTTGTGGGCAGTCTGCGCAAGGATGAGCAGCGGTATGCACGCAATTATTTCAGCAATGGGCTGCATTTCGCGATTGTTTACGGCTTGTTTGTCTCGGTGTTCGTAGCTATGCTGGCGACGCCTATTGCGGATCTGATCGGTGCCGGAGAGGCTGCCAGTGTGGCGGATATGCTGCGATTCGGATCGTTTCTCATCGGTTTTGCGGCAATCGGTTATTATTTTGTACAGATTATGTTGCTGATGAACGGCAAATTGCAGGTGATGGGGGTATTTGCGGGACGCGGCATTGTGTTTCTGATCGCGCTTATCGGGCTGCTGCACAAGGATGGAATCGGCGTGTTCGCGCTGATTTATGCGGGCTTGATCGCCGCTGTCGTGTATGCGGTGACAGCATGTATTCTCGTGTGTTATCAGATGCGTTTCGGCGTGGACTGGGCGCGGACGCTGGCGTTGCCCGCAGGTGCGGCCTGTGTGGCGGGACTCCTGCTGTTCTTTGTGGGAAGAGGGATCAGTCCCCATCTGGGCAATCTCTTGGCAATCCTGCTCTGTCTGGTTCTGGGCGGCGCGGTATATCTTCTGATTCTGCTGTGCACGCGGAATTTTACGGAGACAGAGCTTACACAGTATCCGGGCGGGAAATTTCTGCTGATGATTGGTCGTTTGCTTCGTTTGTATTGATAAAGAGTTTGTATTGATAAAGAATTGCATAAAATTAGAAATTTTGGCTGATACTTATCTTCAACATTATGAGGAGTGTTGAAGAATATGAAGTTTTTAAAAGGATTCAGCCTTTTCTTTTTGTATCCGTTCGCGATGTTTGTTTTGGGATTCTGGGGCGGCGTGCGGACAGAACATTTCTTTTATCCCGGGAGTGGCATGACACAGGATCCGCAGACCGCCGTGTCGGCGACGGATGAACCCGAATGGCCGTCGGATGCGGCGATAACGGATGCAGAGCCGGAGACTGCGGGGCAGAAGGAGCAGATGGCGGCAGAGATCACCGGCACGCATGTGACGGCGGATACGGCCTATGTATTGTTGGAGCGGGATGTGGACACGGAGATTGAGACCCAGACGGAAACACATATTCCGTATTCGTATATCGGAATGGATCGTCTGCAGTTTGTGACGGCGGTGGAGAGCTACTCAAAATATCCGCCGCTGGAGGAGCAGGAGCGAGGATTTGTGAATGAAGAGATCGTGTCCTTCTCCGGTGAGCGCGTGGTTGTGCGCAAAAATTATCGCAAGACAGAGCCGCAGGGCGGCTTCTATCTGGCGGTGTCAGACCACGAGCTGGTGGTCTACAGAGAAGATCTGCAGACCATTTATCTCTATACCGGCATCATGGCGGAGACATTGCCGGAGCAGGTGCTGCTGCAGGTGATGCAGACGCTTTATTTGGAGGATGAGGAACAGCTCTACAGCTTTCTGGAGACCTATTCCAGCTGATGGAGGGCTTTTGCCACGGGAATCCTTATACAGAATGATGGAGGAGCATATGAATAAAACGCGTGTAAGAGTTGGGGTGGTCGGCGGCGGTGCCGCAGGGATCATGGCGGCGATCACGGCGGCGGAAAGTGGCGCGTTTGTCACGTTGTTTGAGGGCGGAGAGCGCGTCGGCAAAAAGATTCTTTCCACCGGAAACGGCAAATGCAATTTTGGCAACCGCATATTGGATCCGACCTGTTATTACGGGGCAGATCGGACGTGGCTGCAGGAGTGTCTTTCGCAGTTTGATACGGATGCCACGGTACGCTTTTTTGCGGCGAGCGGTATGTTGATTAAGGAGAAAAACGGGTATCTGTATCCGCTTTCTGAGCAGGCGTCGACGGTGCTGGATGTCCTGCGCACAAGGCTGCGAACGGCCGGTGTGCAGGTGGTGACGGGGAAAAAGGGGACGCGTGTAGAGGCTGGGTTTACAGTATATACCGGAGACGAACCGCATCGGTTTGACCGGGTGATTTTGGCCTGTGGCGGCAAGGCGGCGCCGAAGACCGGTTCCGACGGCAGCGGCTACCTGTTGGCGAAGGAGCTGGGGCATCGGATTGTGCCGGTGGTGCCGGCGCTGGTACAGCTGCGCTGCAGGGAGACATTTATGAAAGAGATCGCCGGCGTGCGTGCAGATGCGGTGGTGCGCGTTCTTTCGCAGGGCCCGGAAGAAATTGCGGAGCGCGGTGAACTTCAGCTGACGGATTACGGCATCTCGGGGATTCCGGTGTTCCAGATGAGCAGACGGGTGAATTACATACAATTGCATGCGGCGGAATTACACCCGCATGCGTCGGAACCTCACCCGCATGCGTCGGGCAAAGCCTCGCAGGAGGTGGAGGTGTCCATCGACTTTTTGCCGGATTATACGCTACAAGAGCTTGAGGACATGCTGAAACGGCGGCTTGCACAGGCGGCAGACCGGACGGTGGAGGAATTCTTTACAGGCCTTCTGAATAAGAAACTGATGCTTCTTATGATCAAGCTTGCCGGCTTGAAACGGGATGTGGCGGCAAGCACGGCGGATCGGCAGGCACTGTATGCGGTGCTGCAGCTGTGTAAAGCGTTCACGGTGCATGTGACGGGGAGTAATTCATTTGACAACGCGCAGGTATGTGCGGGCGGTGTCGATACGGCACAGGTGGGAACCGATATGCAGTCAAGGCTGGTACAGGGGCTTTATTTTGCCGGCGAGATGCTGGATGTGGACGGCAGATGCGGCGGCTATAATCTGCAGTGGGCCTGGTGCAGCGGCCATATCGCCGGCAGACAGGCCGCAGGCTGTTCGGCATCTGCCGGAGAAATTGATACCAAGTGACAGGAGACATGTAGTGCATGGATGTTGTAGCAGTGGCTAAGAGGCATAAAAACAGCATACAGAACACGTATATCTTCTGGCTGGTATTTCTGTTCGTTTTATTGGAGAGTTTTCTATATCCGTTTGCGGCAGCTGACAGTGCTTCTGCGGTCAGCGCTTGCGCGGGGACTTTTTCCGAGACAGCAGGAACGGCGAGCTTGGTGACGGCGCTGCCCAAAATGCAGAAGGCCGATGTGCCGGAAGTGATTGGCCACGCCGCCCTGCGTGCACCTGTGGTACACGTGATCTATACCGGCAATGCAAAGAGTAAACAGGTCATCGGCCGTTTCTACGGCGGATTGCTTTTGTTGTGCACAGCGGTGTTCGTCAGAACGCTGACCGCTGTGATCTTGTCTGTATTCTTTCGCAAGAAGGAATATCTGTTGAAAATTCTGACGGTGATTCACAAGTTAGACGGTAAAAAAAGAAGCTTCTGACTGCGCAAATCAGTGCGTCCTGACGGACGTAATTTTTATAACATGTAGTATGCAAAACCAGACCGTGTCGGGTCTATTTTCCGTGCAGAAAAGGAGAAGAATATGAATAGAGTTGTTGCAATGATTATGCTTGTGATTATGGCGATCACCGGAGGCGGATCCACCATTGCGATTGCAATTGGTATGCCTGCGATGATCATTTGGAAAATTTACAGAAAAATTCGGTACGGTTATAAACTGACGGATTAATCGTTTCAAGAAGGGATGTGTGATGGAATGAATGAAGTATTTGCCAATGTAACTGTGTGGTTCTGCGTGGCGGCAGTGGTTGCCGGCGGCATTTTTGCATGGTGGGTGGAGCACAGGCCGGATCCGGACGAGAAAGGAGATCCGAACGCGCATCAGGACCCGATAGAGAATCGAAAGGAAGAGACATGATAAACGGAGGAGATATATTATGTTTTTGATCTATGTATTGCTGCTGGTTGTAGGATTTGTGGCATTGATCAAAGGAGCAGATTTTTTTGTGGATGGCAGTGCGGCATTGGCCGGTAAGTTTCGTGTGCCGGGTGTGATCATCGGTCTGACCATTGTTGCACTCGGCACCAGCGCGCCGGAGCTTGCAGTCAGTACGGCCGCCGCCATACAGGGCGCAAATGAGATTGCACTCAGCAATGTCGTGGGATCCAATCTCTTTAATTTGCTATGTGTCCTGGGCATCTGTGCATTGATTCATCCGGTGCCGGTGGAAAAAGCAATTCTAAAAAGAGATTTTCCGGTCTCTGTAGCGGCTACGGTGCTGGTTCTTGGGTTTGCCGGAACCAATCTTCTGATGTCCGGTCAGTTTGCGCAGGTTTCCATGGCGGACAATGTGGGACGTGTGAGCAGAGTGGCGGGCGGACTGTTGATCCTGCTGTTTATGGCTTACATTGTCTATCTGATCCGTGATGCGGGGAAGCATAAGGCAGAAGAGCCGGCGGAGGCGGAGCGTTCCATGGGAAAATGTGCTGCGCTGATCATCCTCGGCCTTGTACTGATTGTCGTCGGCGGGCAGATGGTGGTATACAGTGCAAAAGAGATTGCGCGGGCAGTGGGTATGACGGAAACCTTGATCGGCCTGACGATTGTCGCGGTCGGTACGTCCTTGCCGGAGCTGGTCACCTCCATCGTAGCGGCGAGAAAGGGTGAAACCGGCATGGCGGTGGGCAATGTGGTGGGCTCGAATATCTTTAACCTGATGTTTATACTGGGGATTTCCGCAGCGCTCACGCCGGTGGCAGTCAATTTCGCGTCGGTATGCGATCTGTTGATCTTGCTGGCGATCAGCTTGCTGACCTGGATGTTTGCGATCAGCGGAGGGAGAATCCGACGTGTGGAGGGACTTGTCATGGTAGCTGCCTATACAGCAGATGTTATTTTTGCTGTTATCCGCTAAGCAGGCGACAAAACGCAATAAATATGTCGTGAAATGTATGGGAAAATTTGTAAAAAGGGCTAGGAATACGGCTGTCGATGTGTTATAATATACACGTAACTATAAACGGGAAATGGATTTCCGGTTCAATTACAAGGAGGTAATGTTATGGCAACTGGTATTAACGGTCTGGCTGCCTATCAGCAGGCGAGCCAAACATGGAAGAGCTCTTCTTCCCAGAAGTCAGGAGCTACCGCGAGGACAGGGACGACGAAGGCGACTTCGCAGACAGCGTCTTCTTCCGGCAGCACGAGTGCATCGAAGGTCGAGACCAAGACCTGGTCACCCATCGATTCCAAGAGTTCGCTTATTCCGTCCCAGAAGGATGGCTACGGAATGACGATCGGCGATGTGGAATTGTCCGACGATGCCAAGAAGTATTATGATCAGCTGAAGTCTAAGTTCCACAACTCAGAGTTCATTCTGGTCAGCAAGGACATGAAGTCGCAGGTACAGCAGAATGCGTCGGCGTATGGCAATGCCAACAAGATGGTTGTGCTGATCGACGAGGAGAAGCTGGAGCGCATGGCGACGGATGAGTCCTTCCGCAAGAAGTATGAGGGCATCATCGCAATGTCCGGCTCCCAGATGGCGGCGGCTAAGAACTCCCTGGCGAGCAGCGGCGCCAACATCAAGAATTTCGGCATGTCCGTGGATTCCAACGGCAACACCAGTTTCTTCGCGACACTCGAGAAATCTTCCGATGCGCAGGCAAAGCGTATGGAGAAGAAGGCCGAGGCCAAAAAGGAACAGAAGGTAAAAGAGAAGAAGAAAGCGGAAAAGGAAGCCAAGGAAGAGCGGCTGGAGAAGACCCGTGAAAAGCATCGCGCGGAGAAAGCCGACAAGGCCGATAAAGCGGACGAGGCAGAAGAGACGACGGATGTGCGGGATACCGAGTATATCGACATCAAGGCGGATTCACTGGACGATCTGATCGGCAAGGTACAGCGCTATGCGTATGACAACTCGGCGAGAAGCGTCATGACGGAAAGCGAGCGCGCGGTCGGACAGAATTTTGACTTTAAATTTTAAGACATAGGGTAATGTGTATGGTATTGTGGGGAACGGGTTGCCAAGACCCGTTCCCTTTGTTTCCGCAATAGAAGAGGAAAATACATGATTCGAATCAATCAGTTGAAAATAAAAAGCGATATCGTATTGAAGGCGAAGAAGACCGGCGCAGACGGACTGAAGAAACTGCTTGCGGAAAGAGCGGCGCGGGCGCTGCAGATGCGTGAAGCAGATATCCGGTCGCTGGTGATCGCCAGAGAATCCATCGATGCGCGGAAGAAGCCGGAGTTATTTTATATCTATACAGTGGAACTTGGTCTGGCGGACCGGCGCACCGAGGAGATGGTCACGAACAGATGGCAGCGATCCGCCAAACATGGCAATTTGCAGATTGCGATCGCGGAGCAGACCTCCTATCATTTGCCGGAGAGCGGAGCGGAGCAGCTAAACGGTCCCATCGTGATCATCGGCACCGGTCCGGCGGGGCTCTTTTGCGGCTATTTCCTGGCCCTTCAAGGGTATAACCCGATCCTGCTGGAGCGCGGCAAATGCGTGGAGGAGCGAACCCGGGATGTGCAGCGCTTTTGGGAGAGCGGCAGGTTGGATACCGCGTCGAATGTGCAGTTTGGTGAGGGCGGCGCGGGAACCTTTTCGGATGGGAAGCTCAATACCCTCGTGAAGGATAAGTACGGCAGAAACAGAGCGGTCCTGCAGGTGTTTGCAGACTGCGGTGCGGGGGAGGAGATCCTGTATGAAGCCAAGCCCCATATCGGAACGGATGTACTTGCACGGGTTGTGAAGACGATGCGGGAACGGATCATCGCGCATGGCGGCACGGTGCGTTTTGAGAGCTGTGTGACGGATATAGAGATGCAGAATGGAAAGGTCTGCGGAGTTGTAATCAATGGTACAGAGCGTTTCGCCTGCGACAGACTGGTGCTGGCCTGCGGACACAGCGCGCGGGATACATTTGCGATGTTATATGACAGGCAGGTACCCATGGAGGCCAAATCGTTTGCTGTCGGGCTTCGCGTGGAGCATACGCAGGCGATGATCAATCAGGATCAGTATGGAACGGCGGACGCGGGCGATCTGGGGGCGGCGCCCTACAAAGTGACGGCGCAGGCCGGAAACGGCAGAGGCGTTTATTCCTTCTGCATGTGTCCGGGCGGCTATGTGGTCAATGCCTCCTCGGAGGAGGGAAGAACGGCGGTCAACGGCATGAGCTACAGCGCACGAAACGGCAAAAATGCCAATTCCGCAGTGATTGTGGCGGTGACACCGGCAGATTTCGGCGCGGATCATCCGCTTGCAGGAGTCGCCTTTCAACGGAAATTAGAAGAAAAGGCATTTGCACTGGCAAATGGAAAAATTCCGATGCAGCGCTATGGCGTGTTCAAGGCTTGTGTGGAGCAGGAAACGTCGCAGGAGGAAATCGGAAGGACGTTAGATGTTGACACCGGCATGTTTTTAGAGGATAATCAAGACTGTGAGATTTTTCCCGAACACAAGGGCGAAAGCAGCTGGGCGGATGTGAGCAGAATCCTGCCGGCGGCGTGCAATCAGGCGTTTGTGGATGGCATGGAGCAATTCGGGCGGCAGGTCAAAGGATTTAACCGGCCGGATGCCATTCTGTCCGGCGTGGAGAGCCGCACGTCGTCCCCCGTGAGAATCCCACGGGATGAGGCGCTTCAGTCGACGGTGCGTGGACTGTACCCCTGCGGGGAGGGCGCGGGCTATGCCGGCGGCATCACCTCCGCAGCCATGGACGGACTGCGCGTGGCGGAACAGATCATCGCAGCTTTTGCGGTGCCGGACGAAACACAGTGAGGAGAAATGAGAAAACTTTATGTATAATGATATTCTGACAGTTGGACCGATCACCATCCACGGGTATGGCTTGATGATCGCGATCGGTGTGCTGGCGGCGCTTCTGATCGGAGAAGCGCGGGCGAAGAGGCGTGGCCTGGTAGCCGACGAAATCTATAATTTGACATTTGTGTGTGCAATCTTTGGCTTCTTAGGTGCGAAGCTTTTGTATTGCATCGTGGAATGGCGGACATTTTTTGCGAATCCGATGGAATTCCTAAGATCGGATGGTTTTGTGGTGTACGGCGGTATCATTCTGGGTGTGGCCGCAGGCTGGGCGTGGTGCCGCCTGCGTAAGCTTCCTTTTTGGCGCTACTTTGATGTGGTGCTGCCGTCGGTGGCGGTGGCGCAGGGCTTCGGGCGGATCGGCTGTTTTCTGGCCGGATGTTGTTACGGCAGAGAGACCGATGGCTGGTGCGGCGTGGTCTTTACCCATTCAGATTATGCGCCGAACGGTGTGCGGCTGATTCCTACGCAGCTGATCTCGGCCGCCGGCATGTTTGCGATCGCCGGCATCTTGTTTTGGTTCGCGGCAAAGCCGAGAAAGCAGGGACAGACCGGATTTCTCTATCTGCTTCTGTACAGCATGGGCAGAACCTGTGTGGAATTCCTGCGCAATGACCATCGGGGAACGGTGGGCGTATTTTCCACGGCCCAGTTTATCTCCATTTTCATTTTTGTGATCGGGCTGGTCGGGTTTTGGATGATGGGAAGCAGACAGGAAGCGGAGCGCACGGAGGAGAAGCATGAGCAGGAATGAGAAGCTGTTTGTGGGCATTTCGGCCGCCGTGGTGCTGACCATGGTGGTGCAATCGGGAGATATAAAAAACAGAAAGGTTTCAGAGGGAAAATGAGCAATATACGGGATTTTTTAAATGATAAAAAGCGGATTGTGGTAAAGATCGGATCGTCCTCTCTGCAGCATGCGGAGACGGGAGATATGGATTATATCCGCATGGAAAAACTGGTGCGCGAGCTTGCGGACATCCGCAATCAGGGCAAGGAAGTGGTGCTGGTATCCTCGGGCGCGATCGCGGCGGGCAGGCAGGCGATCCAGCTAAAGGAGATCAAGGCGCAGACGGACGCAGAGCTGTTGGCGATCAAGCAGGCGTGCTCCGCTGTGGGACAGGCGCGGCTGATGATGGCATATCAGCGATTGTTTGCGGAGTATAATCAGGTGGCGGCGCAGATTCTGATGACGCGCAACACCATTGTGGATACCCTGAACCGATACAATGCGCACAATACGTTCAGAGAGCTCTTGAAGCTGGGGGCGATCCCTGTGGTCAATGAAAACGATACAGTGGCGACCTATGAGATTGAGATCGGTGACAATGACACGCTTTCGGCGATCGTGGCGGCGTTAGTGGACGCGGATCTGTTGATCCTGCTCTCGGACATTGACGGATTGTACACAGATGACCCGCGCAAAAATCCGGATGCAAAGTTTATCGAGCAGGTGGATGAACTGACGGATGAATTCATGCATATGGGCAAGGGGAGCACCGGCAGCAATGTGGGAACCGGCGGCATGAATACCAAAATGATCGCGGCGAAGATCGCCACGAAATCCAACGTGGATATGGTTATCGCCAACAGTAAGGACATCGGCGTGATCCATGAGATCCTTGCGGGCGAGAACCGTGGGACGCTGTTTCTGGCGCATCCGGACGAAGGATTTGATCTGCCGAGCTTTGTGGAGAAGCTGCACAACGCCTGAAGGGTGAGTGAACCTATGGAGAAGCAAAATCGATACAAAAAAAGAATATTTGACATTATTCAGATCGGTTCGGGGGATGATATTCCCAGCGTCATATTCGATATTTTCATCGTATGTATGATTATCTTGAGCATTGCGGTGACGTTTCTGGAGACCTTTGCGGAACTGGCGGCGTACAAAACGCTCCTGGGGCGCGTGGAGTTGTTCACGATTCTTGTTTTCATGGTGGAATATCTTCTGCGCATCTGGACCAGCGAATACCTTTATCCGGATAGAAACAGGGAAGAGGCGGTCATGGCCTTTTTGTTCTCCTTTTACGGGATTGTGGATTTCCTGGCGATTGCCTCTTATTTTTCCGTGCTGTATTCCAATGGCGCCGTAGTGCTGCGCATGGTGCGCGTGGTGCGGATCCTGCGGCTGTTTAAGGTGAACCAAAGCTTTGATGCCTTCAATGTGGTGGCGGAGGTGCTCAAGGAAAAACTCAATCAGATCATTTCCTCGATCTTCATGATCTTTATGTTGATGCTCGGCGCATCCCTGTGCATGTACGGCTTTGAGCATAAGGCGCAGCCGGAGGTGTTTGACAATGCGTTTTCCGGCATGTGGTGGGCGATGTCCACGGTGCTGACCGTGGGGTACGGCGATATCTACCCGATTACGCTCGGCGGGCGGATTGCGGCGATTTGTATTGCCTTGTTGGGCGTGTGTGTGGTTGCGATTCCCACCGGCGTCATCAGTGCCGGCTTTGTAGAATACTATGCAAGGATCCGTGTGGACGATGCCCAGGCGGCCTTGTCAGCGGATGTGCACGAAATGCTGCAGAGGCAGGCGAAGGCACGACATCTCACGCCGGATGCCTATATTGAGCAGCTGATTCTGGCGCAGGAATGGAAGGAGGCTCCCAATGTGCAGATGGCGCCCGTGGAGCCGCCTGCGGAGAAGGCGCCTGCCGATACAGGCAGGGCAAGGCAGGAACGCACCGGCGGCGGAAAGAAAAAAAACAAGCGGAGGTAGCGGATATAGATGGACATGCAGGAACACATCAAGCGGATCAATGAGCTGTATCACAAGTCCAAGGCCGAAGGGCTGACGGAGGAGGAGAAAGCAGAGCAGGCGACATTGCGCAAGGAGTATGTGGCAAGCGTGCGGGGTAATCTGAAAGCGCAGCTTGACAACATCAGTATACAGCGCGCGGATGGAACCATTGAGAATCTGGGGCAGAAATATGGCGGAAGAAAATCGTAACGCACAGACGATACAGGATAAAAGACAGCTGCGCAGGGAAGTGCTGGCGCGCAGAGACGCGCTGTCAGAGATGCAGCAAAGTGCGGCAGGCAAGCGGATCACAGAATCCGTCCTGACACATGCCTGGTTCCGCGAGGCGGGGGTGATCCTGGGCTTTGCAAGCTTCGGAAGCGAGATCAGCACGGATGAGATCTTGCAGGAGACGCTTCGGCAGGGAAAGAAGCTGTACCTTCCGCGGATTGCCGGAGATGAAATGGTGTTTGGACGGGTGCTGGATCTGGCGTATCTGCAGACGGGATACAAGGGAATCCGGGAGCCTGCTGCGTCTGCGGAGCAATTTGCGGGCGGAACGGAAGCGGTGTTGATGCTGATGCCGGGCGTGGCGTTTGACGCGGGGCGCGGACGGATCGGCTACGGGAAAGGATTTTACGACCGGTTTCTGGCGGCGCATCCGCAGCTGATCGGACGGACGATCGGCATTGCACATGCCTGCCAGCTGGTGGAACAGATACCCTGTGAGGATACGGACATCCGGCCGGCACAGGTGATTGTAGGATAGAGACAGGAGGAAACGAATATGACGGATCTGATCCAGATGGGGGAGCGGGCAGTCGCGGCCAAATATGTGCTGCAAAAGCTTTCCGAACAAGAAAAAAATACATTGCTGCAGTGTGCGGCAGAAGCGCTGCAGAAGCGAAGTGATGAGCTGATTGCGGCCAATGCCGTCGATCTGAAGCGCGGTGAGGAGAACGGGATGCACCCGGGCATGTTGGATCGACTGCGCCTGACCAGAGAACGGATCGAGGCGATGGCAGAGGGCCTTTTGCAGATTGTGCAGCTGCCGGATCCCATCGGGGAAGTGCTGGAACAATTTGACCGGCCGAACGGGCTGCACATCGAAAAGCGCAGAGTGCCGTTAGGCGTGATCGGGATTATCTATGAATCCAGACCCAATGTGACGGCAGATGCCTTCGGACTTTGCTTTAAGTCCGGCAACGCCGTGATTTTAAAGGGTGGAAGCGATGCCATTTCCTCCAATATCGCGATCACAGGGGTATTGCGGGATGCGCTTGCCGCATGCGGCATCACAGAGGATGCGGTGCAGCTGATCGAGGATACCGACAGGCGTGTGACGGCGGAATTTATGCGGCTGAACCAATATGTGGATGTGTTGATTCCCAGAGGCGGCGCTGGACTGATTCGCAGTGTGGTGGAAAACAGTTCGATTCCGGTAATTGAGACCGGTACCGGCAATTGCCATGTGTATGTGGATAAAGCGGCGGATCTGGACATGGCGGTGGAGATTATCTATAACGCGAAGACGCAGCGCATCGGTGTGTGCAACGCCTGCGAGAGCCTCGTGATCCACCGGGATATCAAGGATGCGTTTTTACCGCGCCTTGCGGAAAAGCTGCGCCCCAAGCATGTGGAGCTGCGCGGCGACGCGGAGATCTGCGATATCCTGAGTGAATGTGTGCCTGCCACGGAGGAGGACTACGGGAAAGAGTATCTGGATTACATTCTCTCCATGAAGACCGTGGGCAGTGTGGAGGAAGCGATCGCACACATCAACCGTTACAATACCAAACATTCCGAATGTATTGTCACGGCGGATGCAAAAGCAGCGGAACAATTCTTAAACGAAGTGGATGCTGCGTGTGTGTATGTGAACGCATCCACGCGTTTCACGGATGGGTTTGAGTTCGGCTTCGGCGCGGAGATCGGAATCAGCACGCAGAAGCTTCATGCGAGAGGGCCGATGGGGCTGCGGGAGCTGACCTCCTACAAGTACGCGATTACCGGCAACGGTCAGGTGCGGGGATAGTATTGCGCGCAAGGAACGGTACGCTTGGACGAAGGGGGGATGAATATGAGTAACATGAGAGGGATAGACACGCCGGTGCGCAAGACGCGGCGGAGAGTGTTTAAAGAGGTGGCGAATCTGGCCTACACGTCGGAACATTTAAAGGATGACATGGAGGCGCTGCCTTATAAGATTGTAGATTACGAAGAGTCGGAGTATTGGGAGAATGTCTACAGGGACAGAGCCGTGATCCGAGAGCGCATCCGTCTGGCCATGGGGATGAGTCTGCGCCCGGAGAACCGAGATCATCCGGCGCATCTGACACAGGGGTTAGAGGAGAGCAATATTGATGAGAAATATTACGAGCCGCCCCTGATGCAGGTGATTCCGTCAGCCTGCAACGCCTGTCCGGTCAACCAATATGAAATCACGGATTCCTGCATGGGATGTGTGGCGCATCCGTGCCAATCTGTCTGTCCCAATGGCGCCATTACGATGGTGAAAGGGCGCTCCGTGATCGATCAGGATAAATGTATCAAGTGTGGAAAATGTCAAGCGGTCTGCCCCTATGACGCAATTTGCCATAAGGAACGTCCCTGCAAACACGCCTGTGGCGTCGGCGCGATCAAATCGGACACGCGCGGCAGGGCAGTGATCGATAATGATCTCTGTGTTTCCTGTGGTATGTGCATGGTGAGTTGTCCCTTTGGAGCGATCGCCGATAAGTCTCAGATTTTTCAGCTGATTCGGGCGATGCAGTCCGGGCGCACCATCATCGCACAGGTGGCGCCTGCTTTCGTGGGACAGTTTGGCTCGAAGGTGACGCCGGAAATGTTTAAGACTGCCCTGAAGGAATTAGGATTTGCGGATGTGTACGAGACAGCGATCGGCGCGGATGAGGGCTGCATGGCGGAGGCGGAGCATTATGTGAAAGAGGTGGCAAGCGGCAAGCAAGCCTTTGCGCTGACCTCCTGTTGTCCGTCCTGGGCAGTGATGGCGAAAAAGCTGTTCCCGGAGACCATCGATAAAATCAGCAACGAGCTGACGCCGATGGTGGCGACGGCGCGCATCATCAAACAGGAGCACCCGGATGCTTCCGTCGTGTTTATCGGCCCCTGCGCCTCCAAGAAGCTGGAGGCGAGCAGACGTACCGTGCGCTCGGATGTGGATTTTGTCATCACCTTTGAAGAGCTTGCCGGCATGTTTGAGGCAAAAGGGATTCTATTACACGAAATACAGGCGATGGATGAAATGACCGATGCCACCGGTGCCGGACGCGGTTACGGTGTGGCGGGCGGTGTGGCAGAAGCCATCCAAAAATGCATTGACACCTATTATCCGGGCACGGAGATGCACATCGAGCATGCGGAGAGCCTGGCAGAATGTAAGAAGATTCTGCTGCTTGCGAAGGCGGGGAAAATGAACGGCTGCCTGATCGAGGGCATGGCCTGTCCCGGCGGCTGCGTGGCCGGAGCCGGCACCAACATTGCGATTCCTCAGGCGGCGAAGGCGCTGCAGCAATTCAAGCAGGCGGCGAAGGCGGAGGTGCCGCCTATAGAGCAGTAAGCAACCCCGCTGGACTTTGCGGGCAAGCTGTGCTATACTTGCGTTATGCGCGGGAGGCATGGTCTTCCCGTTATATCTATGAAGAGAGGTACTTTAAATGACGAAAATCAGAACACGATACGCACCCAGTCCCACCGGCCGTATGCATGTGGGAAACCTGCGGTCCGCATTATATGAATTTTTGATTGCCAAGCATGACGGCGGAGACTTTATGCTCCGCATTGAGGACACTGACCAGGAGCGTTTTGTCGAAGGCGCGGTGGACATTATCTACCGCACGCTGGAGAAGACCGGACTGGTTCATGACGAGGGTCCGGACAAGGATGGCGGATATGGGCCCTATGTGCAGAGCGAGCGCATGAAGACGGGGATCTATATGAAGTATGCCAAGGAGCTGATCGACAAGGGCGAGGCTTATTATTGCTTCTGTGACAAGGAGCGGCTGGCCACTTTGAAGACCGAGGTGGTGGAAGGCAAGGAGATCAGTATCTATGACAAGCATTGCCTGTCGCTCTCCAGGGAAGAGGTGGAGGCAAATCTGGCCGCCGGCAAACCCTTTGTCATCCGCCAGAACATTCCCAATGAGGGAACGACGACCTTCCATGATGAGCTTTACGGTGATATCACGGTGGAGAATGCAGAGCTGGACGACATGATCCTGATCAAGTCTGATGGCTATCCCACCTACAATTTTGCGAATGTGGTGGACGATCATACGATGAATATCACCCATGTGGTGAGAGGTAACGAATATCTTTCTTCCTCGCCGAAATACCAGAGACTGTATGACGCCTTCGGCTGGCAGAGTCCGGTGTATATCCATCTGCCGCTGATCACTGATGAAAATCACAAGAAGCTCTCCAAGAGGAGCGGCCATTCTTCCTTTGAGGATCTGTTGGAGCAGGGCTTTGTGACGGAGGCGATCGTAAACTATATCGCGCTGCTGGGCTGGAGCCCGGAGGATAATCGCGAGATCTTTACGCTGGACGAGCTGATCAAAGAATTCGATTATCACAGGATCAGCAAATCGCCGGCGGTATTCGATATTGTAAAGCTTCGCTGGATGAACGGCGAGTACATTAAGGCGATGGATTTTGACACCTTCTATGAGATGGCGGAGCCGTATCTGAAGGACGTTCTGAAGAAGAATTTTGACTTGAAAAAGATCGCGAACATGGTGAAGACCCGTATCGAGGTATTCCCGGATATCGCGGATCACGTGGATTTCTTTGAAGCGCTGCCGGAATACGATCCGGAGATGTACACGCATAAGAAAATGAAGACCAATGCGGAGACTTCTTTGGCAGTGTTGAGAGATATGATCCCTATATTGGAGGCACAGGAGGATTACAGTAATGACGGGCTGTATCAGACTCTTGTGAAATACGTGGAGGAGAAAGGCGTGAAGAACGGCTATGTGATGTGGCCGATCCGCACGGCGCTCTCCGGCAAACAGATGACCCCCGCCGGCGCCACCGAGATCATGGAGGTGCTTGGCAAGGAGGAGAGTCTCACACGTATCCGGAAAGGAATTGCACTGCTTGAACGCACCATCGGTTAAAAAGGCAGACCAGTCTGCACAGACAGCTTGTGCGTTCCGGCATACGGCGCAATCTGCACTGCTCGTCGGATTAAACGACGAGCAGCGCCGCGCTGTTACGCACGAGGAAGGATCCGCGGCGCTCGTGATCGCGGGGGCCGGCGCAGGCAAGACCACCGTCATACTGCAAAGAATCCTTTATATAATTCATATCCAAAAGATTCCCCCGGAAAAAATTTTAGTAGTGACATTTACCAAGGACGCGGCACGCTCCATGCAGAAACGCTTCGGAGAGAAAATTGCAGAAGATCCCGCAATCGCAAGTTGTCCGGTCAATTTCGGTACATTCCACTCTGTTTTTTATCAGATATTGCTCCAATCCCATCGTTATACGAATTCCGCTATGTTATCCCAAGTGCAAAAGACAGACCTAATGTGCGCCGTGCTGCGGCGGTTAGGGATCTTCGCGTCTGCACAGCAGCTTTCCCAGCTGGCAGCGCAGTGTCTGGAGGCGGTCTCCTATTATAAAAATACCCGCGATGAAGCGCGGGCAAAGCGGATGTTGCCGTCGGAGTGCGGGGAGCGGCAGTTTCGGTTCGGACAGTTGTTTGACCTGTATAAGGAGGCCTGCACGGCAAGAAACAAGCTGGATTTTGATGACATGCTCTACGACTGCCTGACGCTCTTTGACGGGGATCCGGCGTTTGCAGCCTATTGGCAGAACCGGTTTTCCCATATTTTGATCGATGAATTTCAGGATATCAATCCGATGCAGTACGAGCTGATCACGCGGCTGGCGAGCGAGCGGAAAGCGGTATTTGCCGTGGGAGACGAGGATCAGTCGATCTATGGCTTCCGCGGCTCTAAGCCGGCCTGTATGAAGCAATTTTTTGAGGAATGGCACGCGAAGCTGTACCGGCTGGAGGCCAATTACCGGAGTACGGCGGAGATTGTCGCCTGCTCGGATCAGGTCATCGCGCAGAATAAGGGTCGTTTTTTGCAGGATAAGCGCTCCTACGCGGCAGGAGACAATGCGAATCTGCAGGACAGTGTCCGCCTGATCGGGTTTGAGACCCGCAAGCAGCAATTGGATTACCTGCAGGAACGGCTGCGGCAGTTGGCGCAGGAGAATGAACGGGCGGATGTGCAGGAGACCTGCGGTGTGTTGTTCCGCACCAACGGCAACATGCAGAGCCTGGCGGTTCAGCTCACAAAGCGGGGGATTCCGTTTGTGATGAAGGAGAAATGGGTTGACCCGTACAGTCATTTTGTAGCAAAGGATGTGATGACCTATCTGAAGCTGGCCGGAGACCCGCAGAACAGGACGCTTCTTTTGGGCGTGCTCAATCGCCCCAAACGGCAGATCCCGCGGGAATTGTTTGGCGAGTGGGATGAGCGGCGGGCGGCGCAGGGCGATTGGCTGCGCGGTGAGCTGCGGCCGGGTGAACAACTGTCCGGCGGGAAGCTGCCGCCGGCGCTGGCTAAATTGTATACGCAGCTGGCGCATATGCGCGGAATGTCGCTGCCTCTGGCAATCCGGTATATTGAGAAGGCGATCGGATACGAGCAATATCTGCGCAGTCGCAAGGATGCGCCGGAGCATCTGGAGGAATGGATGGATCTTCTGGAGTTTCTGCGGGAGGACGCTGCGCATTACGATACGGTTGCGGCGTGGGAACAGGCGCAGCGGGCCTTTGCAAAACAGCCAGGTCCGGCAGCGGCACAGACGGATGCCGCCTGTATCCGGCTGATGACGGTTCACGCGGCCAAGGGTCTGGAATTTGACCGGGTATATCTGCCCGATTGCAACGAGAAAACCTATCCCTACGGCAGCATGCCGGATGCGGAGCATGTGGAGGAGGAGCGGCGACTCTTTTATGTGGGGATGACGCGGGCAAAAAAAGACCTGGAACTTCTCTATGTGCAAGGCACCAAAGAACGTCCCAGGCTGTTGACCAGATTTTTAAACCCCATCATTCGTCAATTAACTCATCAAACTCGCAGTTGTCCAGATATTCGTCAAATGCATCCGTGACCTTTTCATATTCCTCATCGTCCTCGATGTAGCCCAGTTCCGGCTCTTCGTTGGGATCGTCGGGATTTTCACTGTAGCGGTAGAACCATACCTCACCGTCCTGGTTGTTGCCGTTTTCATCCAGCGGAAGCAGTGCAATATAGTCCTTTTTCTCCACAGTGATGATGGTGATGACCGCACAGTTGACGGTGGTGCCGTCCTACAGCTCCAGCTCGACGGTCATTTCTTCCGCTTCGTAGTCCTGTTTGTCCTTGCTGTTTGCCATAAAATACTCCTTTCCTCGGGGCGTTTTTTTGATATTTCTATTATAAGCGCTTGTGATTTTTTACGCAATATTATATAATAGATTTATCTTTTTTTAGGAGAATATCATGAAAAATACGACGTTTCCGAATATAAAACCATATCCGTTGGGCGTGCATGCGGAGGGCGACACGATTCGTTTTTCCTTTGTGTCGCGGAAAAAGGACTGCGGTGTTTTGATCTATGATCGAAAGACCGGCAAGCGCATGCACAAATTGGCCTTCACGGAGCAGGAACGCATCGGCAATATGCATTGTAAATACATTTCGGATTTGGCACCGGAGCAGATCGCCTATCAGTTCTACGAGGAGGATGAGATCGTTCCGGATCCCTATGCGAGAGGGTTTGCGGTGAAAATGCCCTACGGGCGGGAGCGCAGAACCCAGGATCTGAAAGCGGTCCTGCCGGCGGATCAATTTGACTGGGAAGGGGACAGCTGTCCCAGAATCCCGTATGCGGACTGTCTCTGTTACTGTGCGCATGTGCGCGGGTTTACCAGGCACAGCTCCTCGGGCGTGGTGCATCGCGGTACCTTTGCGGGGATGCAGGAAAAGCTGGACTATCTGAAAAAGACCGGTATCACCACGGTGGAGCTGCAGCCTGTCTATGAGTTTACAGAGATTCCCACCAAGGAAGAGCGCAAGCGCATGTTGGGAGCGGCCAATCCGGCCTATGCGGCATCGGAGTCGGATCTGGACATGTTGGCGCCGAAAAAGTGCAATTATTGGGGATATAAGCAGGGCTATTATTATGCGCCGAAGGCGGCTTATGCCGCCGGGGAGGACGCCGGCACCGAGTTCAAGGAGCTGGTGCGTGCCTTTCACAGAAACGGCATGGAGATCATTCTGCAGTTTTATTTCCCGGAGACGGTGCGCAAGACGGACATCATGGACATTTTGCGCTACTGGATCCTGGAGTATCATGTGGACGGATTCCACCTGATGGGCAACGAACTGCCTATGGACATGATCGCGGCGGAGGAGATGTTTGCGGACACCAAGCTCTGGTACTATTCGTTCAACACAGACCGGCTGTATGCACCGGAGGAAGTGCCTGCATTCCGCAATCTTGCCTTTTACAATGATGAATATTTATATGCAATGCGCAAATACTTAAAGGGCGATGACGGTATGCTGGACACGGTCATCACGCAGATGCGCAAGATCCCGCTCAAGGCAGGGCGGATTCACTATATGAGCAACTATTTCGGCTTCACGCTGATGGACATGGTCTGCTACGAGTGGAAACACAACGAGGACAACGGGGAGGACAACCGCGACGGCAATGATTACAACTGCAGCTGGAATTGCGGCGAAGAGGGTCCGAGCAGACGCAAAAAGGTGCAGAACCTGCGTAAGAAACAGATCAAAAATGCCATTGCGCTTTTGATGCTGACCCAGTCCACGCCCCTGATCTTCATGGGGGATGAATTCGGCAACTCCCAGAAGGGGAATAACAACCCCTATTGTCAGGACAATGCGATTACCTGGCTCAATTGGAACGATTTACAGCGGCACGCGGATATCTATGCCTTTTGGCTGGAGATGGTGCAGCTGCGCAAAAATCACCCTGTGTTGCATCCGGAGCGCGAGTGCCGGATCATGGACTATTTGTCCTGCGGCTACCCGGATCTTTCTTATCACGGGGAGAGTGCATGGCGGCTGCGCACCGACAGCTACAATCGCCATGTCGGCATCATGTTCTGCGGCAAGTACGCGACGAACAAAAAGACAGAGGACGCGTTTATCTATCTGGCGCTGAATATGTATTGGGAGCCGAGGAGTCTGGCGATGCCCAAGCTGCCGCAGGGAATGCACTGGCAGCTGATCAAATGTACGGAGGAGATCTCTGTGTCGGCGGCGGAAGCCGAGAAGCAGGAGGATGAGGTACAGGAGGCATATATTCAGGTTCCCGGGCGAAGCTTTGCGGTTTATATGGGAATCGCTGACCAAAGGGAGAGCGGAAAGAGGAAGAAATCCTCCCGAAAAGAATAAAATCAGATGGTTGGCAGGAGTGAGCGATCTATGTTTGATGTCTTGACAGCGGCAGGCAGACATTTGAAGACAATTACATATCACAAATATCTGGTGGCGCAGGGATGTTTCCAAATCGGTCTGTACAGACAGGGGCTGTTGCATGATCTGTCCAAATACAGTCCGCAGGAATTTCTGGTGGGCGTCAGGTACTATCAGGGCAACCGGAGCCCTAACGATGCCGAGCGGGAGCAGAGGGGCTATTCTTCCGCGTGGCTGCACCACAAGGGGCGCAACAAGCATCACTTTGAATATTGGATTGATTACAGCAAGCAGGCGCGCCCAGGCGAGATGGTGCCCGTGCCGATGCCGGATCGCTATATCGCGGAGATGTTTGTGGACCGCATTGCGGCCTGCAAGGTCTATCTGGGAAAGGACTATACGGATGGCGCACCTTATGCGTATTTTCTAAAGGGGAAAGCGCATGCCTGTATGCATACAGATACACGGGACAAGCTGGAGCGCTATCTGAAGATGTTGGACCGATACGGGGAGAAGCGCACATTTCGCCGCATCCGGCAGGAATTGCTGCGGGGGACAGGCAACAAACGCCAAACAGTTCATACAATGCAATAAAAGAATTGATGCAGGTAGGGACATGAATTGTTGGATTATTTTGCTGTTGCTTTTGTGCTGCGGAAACAGAAACTGCGGCTGTAACTGTAACGGCAATCGGTCAAACAGCATAGGCGGAGACACGGACTGCCGCAGAGACAGCCGAGAGCCCCAGAATGGGAATGTCGGCATGATGCCCTCGATCAGAGGGGATTTCACGTATCCGTTTGAAGAAAACTGCGGTTGTGACACGCAGTAAAACATACAGCTGAAATGGGAAAGGAGATACACCATGGCAACGAAGGAGAAGGAGGAACGGTATATCGCGTACGTTTCGACTTACACACAGGGAGATCGCCACGGGATCAAGATCTATGATGTAGACATGGAGAAGGGACGATTTAAGGAGAAGAGCAAGGTGGAGATCACCAACTCCTCTTATCTGACCATCTCCCATAACCGGAAATATATTTATTCCATCACGGATTTCGGCGTTGAAGCGTATCATATTCTGGAGGACGGCAGACTGGAGCTGATCAATTTCGCGCCGATCAACGGGATGCGCGGCTGCTATGTCTCCACAGATTACACGGACAGCTATCTCTTTGTGGCCGGCTATCACGATGGGAAGCTCACGGTATTGAAGCTGCATCCCGACGGATCCATCGGGGAGATTACGGACGAAGTGTTTCATAAGGGACTCGGCAGTATCGCCGAGCGGAATTCCAGACCGCACATCAACTGCGCGCGGATGACGCACGACAATCAATATCTGCTGGTGGCGGATCCGGGGATGGATCACGTGAAGGTATATCGACTGAATCTGGAATGGGGAAAGGTTGATCTGGTGGATATCCTCCACAGTGATCTGAATTCTGCGCCGCGGCATATCAAGATCTCCAAGGACGGCAGATTTATCTATGTGGTGCATGAGTGGAGTTGTACCATTGATGTATATTCTTATGAAAACAAAAAGGGACTTCCCGTTTTTGATAAGATCCAGACGGTTTCCACTGTGCGCTCCGAGAAGGGCAGCACCAATGCGGCGAGCGCGCTGAGTTTTTCGGCGGATTACAAGTATCTGCTTTCCTCCAATGCCGGAGACAATTCCGTGGTTATTTTTTCTGTGGATTTGGAGAGCGGCCTTTTGACGCGGGTTTTCTGCCTGCCGATCAGCGGCGATTATCCCAAGGACGCGGAATTTTTCCCAAATGGCAAGTTTCTTGTGTCTCTGAATCATGAGAGCAATGATATGACCTTTTTCCATCTGAATCTGGAGGCGGGCAATATGATTATGAACGGTCCGCCGATCAAGGTAGATGTGCCAAACTGTATTTTGTTTCACAAATTACGCTGACAAAACAAGAAAACAAGAAAAGGCCTTCCCGCGCACCAGTCGGGAAGGTCTTTTTGTCTTTTTATGCTTACCGGTAAAAATCGATCATGCGATCCAGGCGCGCGGACATATTGCACATCATGGCGTCTAAGATCGTGATGGCCGTCATGCATTCCATGACAACGACAGCGCGGGGCACGATGATGGGATCATGTCTGCCTTTGATGGTGAGCGCAATCTCTTCGCCGGTGTTGGTGACGGTCTGCTGGGGCTGATAGAGGGAGGGGGTGGGCTTCACATAAGCCCTGATGCGCAGGGTGTCCCCGTCGCTGATGCCGCCCAGCGTGCCGCCGGCATGGTTGGTGGTCTTTACGACCTGTCCGTTCTCCATGCGGAAAGGATCGTTGTTCTCGCTGCCCTTGTGTCTGGAAGCCTCCATGCCGTCCCCGATCTCCACCGCTTTTACAGCGCCGATGGACATGATGGCTTTGGCCAGATTGGCATCCAGCTTCTCGAATACCGGGTCTCCGATCCCTGCGGGAAGTCCGGTTACCAGGCATTCCATGCAGCCACCGACGGAATCACAATTTTGCCGCGCTTCCTCCAGATAAGCAAGCGCTTTGTCGTTCGCAGCCGGATCCGGCATGGCGGTAGGTGAGGAGAGAATGGCTGCAACATTCAGCCGGTCAGGCTGGTGAAGCGGTGCCGACTCCTCGCTGATCTCAATCGGGCCGATCGCCCGGGTGTATGCCTGTACACGAATGCCCATCTGCGCCAATAATTTGGCTGCAATGGCGCCTGCCGCCACACGGCCGATGGTTTCCCGTCCGGAGGAGCGGCCGCCGCCGCGATAATCCCGGAATCCGTATTTTTGGTCAAAGGTATAGTCAGCGTGACCGGGGCGGTAGCTGGTAGCAATGTTGCCGTAGTCTCTGGAGATCTGGGAGGTGTTGCGCACCATCATGGAGATGGGGGTTCCCGTGGTGCTCCCCTCGAAGACACCGGAGAGGATCTCTACGCAGTCATCCTCCTTGCGCTGGGTAGTGATCGCGCTGGTGCCGGGTTTGCGGCGATCCAGATAGACCTGTATATCTTCTTCCGACAGGGGAAGTCCCGCGGGGCAGCCGTCTACCACGACACCCAGCGCTTTGCCGTGGGATTCTCCCCAGGTAGTAATTTTGAAAATAGTGCCAAACGATGATCCGGCCATGCCTGTTCCTCCTGCAAATACGCGTTTGTTGTATTTCAGTATAGCTATATTTTGACCAAAAGGCAAGAAAAAGAGGTAAGAAAAAGAGTGCATTCCGTCACGAGATATGCTATGATTAGAAACATACATCGAAAAATGAATCGCCGGACGTTGGTTACAGCGATTTTGAAAGGATTGACAGATAGAATGGAGAAGGAATATACAGGCAACGAAGTCGACGGCAAGGCCCGGTATAAGCTGCTGAAGACGGAAGGCCGCGCAAAGCGGGCGGAGTTTACCACAGTGCACGGTGTGATCCAGACGCCGGTCTTTATGAATGTGGGAACCGTGGCGGCGATCAAGGGAGCCGTTTCCACGGAGGATCTGGAGCAGATCAAGACGCAGGTGCAGCTGTCCAATACGTATCATTTGCATGTGCGGCCGGGGGATGAGATCATACGCAAACTGGGCGGCCTGCATCGGTTCATGTCCTGGGACAAGCCGATTCTCACGGACTCAGGCGGGTTCCAGGTATTTTCGCTGGCAGGCTTACGCAAGATCAAGGAGGAAGGCGTCTATTTTCACTCACATATCGACGGGCGCAAGATATTCATGGGACCCGAGGAGAGCATGCAGATCCAGTCTAATCTGGGTTCTACGATTGCCATGGCCTTTGATGAGTGTGCGCCGAGTAAGGCGGATCGGAAGTATGTACAGGCTTCTGTGGAGCGCACGACCCGCTGGCTTGTACGGTGCAGGCAAAAGATGCAGAGCCTGAACGCACAGGAGGGCACCGTCAATCCGAAGCAACTGTTGTTCGGCATCAATCAGGGCGCAGTCTATGAGGATATCCGGATCAATCACGCCAAGGAGATTGCGCAGATGGGACTGGACGGCTATGCGATCGGCGGTCTGGCTGTGGGAGAGAGCCATGAGGAGATGTATCATATTCTGGATGTGACCGTGCCGTATCTGCCGCAGGATGCGCCGACCTACCTGATGGGTGTCGGCACGCCGGCCAATATCCTGGAGGGCGTGGAGCGTGGTATCGACTTTTTCGATTGTGTTTATCCCACGAGAAACGGCCGTCACGGACATCTCTATACCAACCACGGGAAGATCAATCTGTTCAATGCCAAATATGAGCTGGATGATCGGCCGATTGAGGAGGGGTGCGGATGTCCCACCTGCAGGCGGTATTCCAGAGCCTATGTGCGCCATCTGCTCAAGGCCAAGGAAATGCTGGGTATGCGCTTATGTGTGCTCCACAATCTCTACTTTTACAATACTATGATGGAAGAAATTCGGGATGCGTTGGATGCGGGCGGATTTGCCGCTTATAAGAAACAAAAGCTGGAGCGGATGTCCACGCCGGAGGAGTAGATGTCATTTTTATTGACAAATGTGCCGTTCCGTATTATATTTTTTATTGTTGTAATGTAATGACAGATGAAATAACAGCTGAGATGGCATGGAATGCCTGAATGGAGGAAATATGAGTATTTTATTGGCTATGACAGAGACTGATGCGGCTGCGGCCGGCGCATTTGCGGGAAACAGCATGATCATTGTATTTTACGTGATCATTTTTGCCGGGTTTTATTTTCTGCTGCTTCGTCCCCAGAACAAGGAGAAGAAGCGGATTGCGGCGATGATCGAGGGACTGGAATTGGGCGACTGCGTGTTGACCACCTCCGGCTTTTACGGAATCGTGATCGACATCAGCGAGGACACGGTGATCGTTGAGTTCGGCAACAACAAGAACTGCCGTATTCCGATGGATAAATCCGCGATCAGCAGAGTGGAGAAAGCGGAAAACAATTGATTGTACGCGGATCGGGCAGGGAGAGCAGCGAGGCAGGCTGCTCTTTTTATAGAACCGGAACGAAGCTGGAATAAGAATAGAATATAAATGGAACGAGATTGAATCAACAGGAGGTTGCAGCGTATGGAATTAAAGATTACCTGTATTCCCGGCGACGGGATCGGACCGGAGATCGTGCGGGAAGCCAAAAAAGTGCTGGAAAAGGTTGCGGCGGTTTACGGGCACCGGATGCAGTTTACGGACATTTTGATGGGCGGCGCGTCCATTGATGTGCACGGCGTACCGCTCACGGATGAGGCGATTGCGACGGCCAAGGCGGCTGACGCGGTGCTGATGGGTTCCATCGGCGGCAACACCACCACCTCCCCGTGGTATCAATTGCCCCCCAATCTGCGCCCTGAGGCGGGATTGTTGGCGATCCGGAAGGCACTCAATCTGTTTGCCAATCTGCGCCCTGCGGTGCTCTATGACGAGTTGGCGGCTGCCTGCCCGTTGAAGGAGGAGATCAGCAAGGCCGGGTTTGATATGCTGATCATGCGGGAGCTGACCGGTGGTTTGTATTTCGGAGAACGCAAGACGGTGGAGGAAAACGGTGTGCTTACAGCGATCGATACCCTCACCTATAATGAGAACGAGATCCGCAGAATTGCGATCAAGGGATTTGACATTGCGATGAAACGCCGCAAAAAAGTGACCAGCGTCGACAAGGCCAATGTATTGGATTCCTCCAGACTGTGGCGCAAGGTTGTGGAGGAGGTCGCGAAGGATTATCCGGAGGTGACGCTGGAGCATATGCTGGTGGACAACTGTGCGATGCAGCTCGTGCGGGATCCGGCGCAGTTTGACGTGATTCTGACGGAGAATATGTTCGGTGACATTCTCTCTGACGAGGCGAGTATGGTGACCGGTTCCATTGGCATGCTGGCAAGTGCGAGCTTGAATGACACCAAATTTGGTCTGTATGAGCCCAGCCACGGCTCAGCGCCGGACATTGCCGGGCAGGACATTGCGAATCCGATTGCGACTGTGCTCAGCGCGGCGATGATGTTGCGTTACAGCTTTGACCTGGACAAAGAGGCAGATGCGATTGAGGCGGCGGTGAAGCAGGTGTTGAAGGATGGATACCGCACCGGGGACATCATGTCCGAGGGCTGCACCAAGGTGGGCTGCACGAAGATGGGAGATCTGCTGGCAGAGCGCATTCAGTAGGACACTGATACGGCAGCTTGGAGTATCGAACAGGAAGTTCGGATAATAAAAATTTTGCAGAAAGAAGGATACGAATATGAGAAGTGATTCCGTAAAGGTTGGTAACGCGCAGGCACCGCACCGCAGCCTGTTTAACGCACTGGGATATACCGAGGAGGAGCGCAGACGCCCCATGATCGGTATCGTGAGTTCTTATAACGAGATCGTGCCCGGACACATGAATCTGGACAAGATCGTGGAAGCGGTCAAGATGGGCGTGGCCATGGCCGGTGGTATGCCGGTGGTATTCCCTGCGATTGCGGTCTGTGACGGTATCGCTATGGGACATATCGGCATGAAGTACTCTCTGGTGACCAGAGATCTGATTGCGGACAGTACGGAGTGTATGGCGCTTGCCCATGGGTTTGACGGTCTGGTGTGCGCGCCGAACTGTGACAAGAATGTGCCCGGTCTTCTGATGGCTGCGGCGAGATTGAATATTCCGACGGTATTCGTGTCCGGAGGCCCGATGCTGGCCGGCCATGTGAAGGGCCAGAAGAGAAGCCTTTCCTCCATGTTTGAGGCGGTGGGCAGCGTAGCTGCCGGCACCATGACGCAGGAGGATCTGTGTGAGTTTGAGGAGAAGGTCTGCCCGACCTGCGGATCCTGCTCCGGCATGTATACGGCGAATTCCATGAACTGTCTGACTGAGGCGATCGGTATGGGCTTAAAAGGCAACGGTACGATCCCTGCGGTTTACTCCGAGCGTATTCGTCTGGCCAAGCATGCCGGCATGAAGATCATGGAGCTGGTGGAGAAAGACATCAAGCCCCGCGATATCATGACGGAAAAGGCATTTATGAATGCTTTGACGGTAGACATGGCACTGGGATGTTCGACGAACTCCATGCTGCATCTGCCTGCCATCGCACGTGAGGCCGGCGTGGATCTGAATCTGGATATCGCGAATGAGCTTTCCGCGAAGACACCGAATCTGTGTCACCTGGCACCTGCGGGTCCCACTTACATGGAGGATCTGAACGAGGCCGGCGGCGTGTATGCGGTGATGAATGAGTTGACGAAAAAGAATCTGCTGAACCTCGACTGTATGACGGTCAATGGTACAACAATCGGTGAAAATATTAAAAATTGTGTGAATAAGAATCCGGAGGTCATCAGACCGATCGAGAATCCTTATTCCCAGACCGGCGGTATCGCAGTACTGAAGGGCAATCTGGCGCCGGACAGCGGCGTGGTGAAGCGCTCTGCGGTTGTGCCTGAAATGATGGTACACGAGGGACCGGCCCGCGTATTTGACTGTGAGGAGGATGCGATCGCTGCGATCAAGGGCGGCAAGATTGTAGCCGGTGATGTGGTGGTAATCCGTTATGAAGGCCCGAAGGGCGGCCCCGGTATGAGAGAGATGTTGAATCCTACTTCCGCGATAGCGGGTATGGGACTTGGCTCCTCCGTGGCGTTGATCACGGACGGACGTTTCTCCGGTGCGTCCCGCGGCGCATCCATCGGCCATGTGTCTCCGGAAGCTGCGGTAGGCGGCCCGATCGCACTGGTGGAGGAAGGCGATATCATCAGTATCGATATTCCGGCCAATAAACTGGATGTGAAAGTGTCCGACGAAGTGTTGGCTGAGCGCCGTGCGAAATGGCAGCCCAGAGAGCCCAAGGTGACGACAGGATACCTCTCCAGATACAGAGAGCTTGTAACAAGCGGAAATAGGGGTGCAGTCCTGGAAGTGCCGAAAAAGTAATTTCCGCTCGCGGAAATAGAGGCGCAGTGTTGGAAGTGCCGAAAAAACAGGTTATTATACAACGCAGGAGGTTGACCAATGGTTCTGAATGGATCTGAAATTGTAGTGGAATGTCTGAAGGAGCAGGGCGTGGATACCGTTTTTGGCTATCCGGGCGGTGCGATCCTGAACATTTATGATGCACTTTATAAACACAGCGACGAAATCCGTCATATACTGACCTCCCATGAGCAGGGGGCGGCACATGCCGCGGACGGTTACGCGAGAGCCACCGGCAAAGTGGGTGTATGTCTGGCGACCAGCGGTCCCGGCGCGACCAATCTTGTGACCGGCATTGCGACGGCGTACATGGATTCCGTGCCCATGGTGGCGATCACAGCCAACGTGACTCTGCCGCTGTTGGGCAAGGACAGTTTTCAGGAGGTGGATATCGCCGGCGTGACCATGCCGATCACGAAGCATGGATATATTGTAAAAAATGTGGAGAATCTGGCGGATACCCTGCGCAAGGCTTTTGAGATCGCAAGAAGCGGTCGGCCTGGCCCCGTGCTGGTGGATATCACGAAGGACGCCACCGGCGCCAGCTGCGAGTTTACACCGATGAAACGCAAGGAACAGGAGCCTGCGATCTCCTGCACAGAGGCAGAAATAGAGCAGGTGCTTACATTTATCGAGCAGTCGGAGAAACCCTTTATCTATCTGGGCGGCGGCGCAGTTATTTCCGAAGCCTCCGATGAGGTGGCGCGGTTTGCGGAGCTGATCGACGCGCCGGTCTGCGATACGTTGATGGGTAAGGGCGCTTTTGACGGCACCAGCCCCAGATATACCGGTATGATCGGCATGCATGGCACCAAGGCGTCCAATCTCGGCGTCAGTCAGTGCGACCTGCTGATTGCGCTGGGCGCGCGCTTTTCCGATCGTGTGACGGGGAATCCCAAGAAATTTGCGGAAAATGCCAGGATCGTACATATCGATATCGATCCCGCGGAGATCAACAAAAACATTCGCGTGGACGCATCCCTCACCGGCGATCTGAAGACGGTGCTGGGCAAGTTGAACGCACGTCTGGAGCAAAACGGGAAAAAGGACAACCGTCAGTGGATGCAGACGGTGGGCGAGCTGAAAGAAAAATATCCGCTGAAATATGAGCAGGATAAGCTCTCATGCCCGTATCTGATCGAGGAGCTTTACCGGATCACAAAGGGAGAGGCGCTGATCACCACAGATGTCGGACAGCATCAGATGTGGGCGGCGCAGTATTACAAATATACCAAGCCCAGAACATTCCTTTCCTCGGGCGGCCTGGGCACGATGGGCTACGGTCTGGGTGCCTGTATCGGCGCACAGGTTGGTCAGCCGGACAAGATCTGTGTGAATATCGCGGGGGACGGATGTTTCCGCATGAATATGAACGAGCTTGCGACGGCGAGCCGATACAATATTCCGATTGTACAGATCGTGATCAACAACCATGTGCTGGGCATGGTGCGGCAGTGGCAGACTCTGTTTTATGGGAAACGCTATTCCCAGACGGTTTTGAACGATAAGGTTGATTTCTGTAAAGTTGCGGAAGGGCTCGGCTGCGCGGCATTCCGCGTGACGAGCAAAGAAGAGGTGGCACCGACACTGGAGAAGGCCATCGCTTTGAAGGCGCCGGTTCTGATCGAGTGTGTGATCCCCGAGGATGACAAGGTATTCCCGATGGTTCCGGCCGGCGCGCCCATCGCCGAGGCTTTTGACGGGGATGATCTTGCGCAAAAAGAGCAGGAAGCATAATAGATCCGGCGATGTATGCTGACGGATCTGCTTCATGAGAAACGAGATTACAGACAGATGAAAAAAGTGATAGGAAGGCTGCTTGCAGCCTGTGGCGCGCTGGTCGTTCTGGGCGCAGGCGCTTATGCTGGATTAAATGTATATTATAAGGGTTGTTTTCGGGCAAATACCTGGATCAACGGGGTCTATTGTACCGGCAAAACGGTAGAGGAGGTCAATTCCGAGCTGGTAGATGCAGTGGTGGCACCGGAGGAGCTTGTGGTCATCGGTTATGATCGGGTCGGAAGCGATGCGGAGGAGGTCTCTTATCGAATTCCGTTTGAAAAGCTGGGACGCACCTACGACTATGCGACAGAATTGCAGGAGATTGCGACGAAAAGCAATTCGCTCTTCGGGTGGAGAGATCTCCGGAATGTCCAGGCGAAGGAGCTTGCGGCACAGATTGATTATGATGAGGCGCGTCTGGACGCCTGGTGGGCGCTGCTGCCGCTTGGCGGGAACGCGGAGAAGGACTATCGCATAACCTACAACGAGGACAGCGGATACGCGCTGTATGACGGCGTGCACAACTGTCTGGATGCAGAAAAAGCATATCAGCTGGTACAGGACGGTATCCGTGCGGGCGAATCCACCATTGATCTCGTGGCCGGCGGGTGCTATTATGACATTCCGCTTACGACCGAGCAGGAAGCGGCCGGTGAACTGTGGCAGCGCCTTGACAGCTATCAAAACGGTGGCCCGATCTATGATTTCCGGACGGAAACCTATACACCGGATGCCGGAGAGATGGCTGCGATGCTTGTCCGGGATGAAGAGACCGGACTGCCCGCGATGGACGAGGAAGGCAACTTCCTTGTGGACGACAAGGCGATAACCGAGTGGCTGAAAACACTGGCGGAGCGGTTCGACACCTACGGAAAGACATGGTCTTTTCAAAGTACCCGCGGGGATGTGGTAGAAGTTCCCGGCGTTACCTACGGTGTCACGATCAATCAGAAGCGGGAGCTTATCTGGCTGAAGGCCTATATGCATGATCTGGCGATGGGTGAGACACCGGTCAGAGAGCGCATTGCGGAATTTTCCAAGGGCAATTATGAACTGAGCGGCAATGATCTGGGCGACACCTATATCGAGGTGGATCTCGGACTGCAAAAGCTGTATTACTACGTGGACGGCGAGCTGCAGATGGAGAGCGATGTCGTCAGCGGCAATGCGCGCCGGCGCATGAGTACGCCGGAGGGTGTCAACTACGTCTACAGCAAGCAGAAAAACAGAGTCCTGCGCGGACAGGGCTACGCGACACCGGTGAAATACTGGATGCCTGTCAAGGGCGCGATCGGTATCCACGATGCCACCTGGCGGGATGAATTCGGCGGAGAGATCTATAAGACAAACGGTTCGCACGGTTGTGTGAATGTACCGCTGGACTTTGCCGCTGAACTGTTCGATGTGGTGGAGATCGGTACCCCGGCGATCCTGTTCTACGGGGAGGATCCCTACGCGCAAACCGAGGGAACGGCCGCCAATTAGGCCGACATTTCACTGTGACGACGGGGATGTAGACAACGGTGCAGACAGTGGATGCGCACAAAATGCGGACATTTGTCTTTTGGATGCGGACATTTTGTAAAAATTTTAACGATTTAGTTGACGAAAGTCAAAAGAAAGACTATTCTATAGAAAGCTACTTATAAGAAAATCAGGAGGAAGTAAAAATGGCTAGAGTGTATAACTTTTCCGCAGGTCCCGCAGTTTTACCCGAGGAGGTTTTGCAGGAAGCGGCAGACGAAATGCTGGACTATAGAGGATCCGGTATGTCTGTGATGGAGATGAGTCACCGTTCCAAGACATATGACAACATTATCAAAGAAGCTGAGGCGGATTTGAGAGAGTTGATGAACATTCCCGACAATTATAAGGTTTTGTTCCTGCAGGGCGGTGCAAGCCAGCAGTTTGCCATGATTCCCATGAACCTTATGAAGAATAAGGTCGCTGACTATATCGTGACCGGACAGTGGGCCAAGAAGGCATATCAGGAAGCACAGCTCTACGGAAAGGCGAATAAGATCGCGAGCAGCGAGGATCAGACTTTCTCCTATATTCCCGATTGTTCCGACCTGCCCATCAGTGAGGATGCGGACTATGTATATATTTGTGAGAACAATACGATCTACGGCACCAAGTTCAAAACCCTGCCGAACACGAAGGGCAAGACGCTCGTAGCGGATGTTTCCAGCTGCTTTTTGTCTGAGCCGGTGGATGTGACCAAATATGGCGTGATCTACGGCGGCGTGCAGAAGAACATCGGACCTGCCGGCGTGGTGATCGTGATCATCAGAGAGGATCTGATCACAGAGGATGTGCTGCCCGGTACCCCTACCATGCTGCGCTACAAGATCCATGCAGACAATGATTCCCTGTACAACACACCGCCTGCTTATGGCATCTATATCTGCGGCAAGGTGTTCAAGTGGATCAAGAAGATGGGCGGCCTGCAGGCAATGAAGGAGCATAACGAGAAGAAGGCGAAGATCCTGTATGATTTCCTGGATGAGAGCAAGCTCTTCAAGGGCACTGTGCGCAAGGAGGACCGCTCTTTGATGAATGTGCCGTTTGTGACCGGCAACGAGGAGCTGGATGCGAAGTTTGTCAAGGAGGCAACTGCGGCAGGCTTTACGAACTTAAAGGGACACAGAACCGTCGGCGGTATGCGCGCAAGCATCTACAATGCAATGCCCATTGAAGGCGTGGAGAAGCTTGTGGAGTTCATGCGGAAGTTTGAGGCGGAGAACGCGTAAGATCTGTAAAAATATCAGGAAAGAAGGACGTAGACTATGTTTCAGTTAAACTGCTTAAATCCGATCTCCAAGGTCGGTTTGAAAAATCTGACAGCGGATTATCAGATCACAGAGAATGTAAATGACGCGGACGGAATCTTGGTGAGAAGTGCCGCAATGCATGATATGGAGCTGCCCGACAAGCTGCTTGCAGTGGCGAGAGCCGGAGCCGGCACCAATAACATTCCGCTTGACAAGTGTGCAGAGAAGGGAATCGTTGTGTTTAACACGCCCGGCGCCAATGCGAACGGCGTGAAAGAGCTGGTGCTGGCAGGTATGCTGCTGGCTTCCAGAGACGTGGTAGGCGGCATCGAATGGGTGAAGTCCAATGCTGCGGATGAGAATATTGCCAAGACCGCAGAAAAGGAGAAAAAGCATTTTGCCGGAACCGAGATCATGGGCAAGAAGCTGGGTGTGATCGGTCTGGGCGCGATCGGCGCCAAGGTAGCCAATGCAGCAATTGCGCTCGGCATGGAAGTGCTGGGATATGATCCGTATCTCTCTGTGACGGCAGCGCTTTCCTTGAGCCGTCATGTGGAGGTAACCTCCAATGTGGACGACATTTATGCGCAGTGTGATTACATCACCGTGCATGTGCCCCTGTTGGATTCCACGAAGGGAATGATCAATCAGGAAGCGATTGCCAAAATGAAGGATGGTGTCATTATCCTGAATTTCGCGAGAGATCTGCTTGCGAATGAGAGCGATGTGCTCGCGGCATTAGAGAGCGGCAAGGTTGCCCGCTATGTATCGGATTTCCCGAATCCGACCACAGCCGGCAAGAAAGGCTGCATCGTGATCCCGCACCTCGGCGCAAGCACAGAGGAGAGCGAGGATAACTGTGCGGTGATGGCTGTTGCGGAAATGATGGATTATCTGGAGAACGGCAATATCAAGAACAGTGTTAACTATCCTGCATGCGATATGGGCATCTGCACCAAGGCCGGCCGTGTGGCGATCTTCCACAAGAACATCGCAAACATGATCACCAAGTTCACCGGAAAATTCGGCGAGAAGGGTATCAATATCTCCGATATGACCAACAAGTCCCGCGGGGAATTTGCATACACGATGATTGATATTGAGGCACCTGCGACGGAAGAGATCATCAAGGAATTGGAAGCGATCGATGGTGTGTTCCGTGTGCGCATCGTAAAATAGTATATGCGGAACGCAGATTCTATATAAGTGTCATTGTGCACATTGTATATACCATCGCAGGCACGCTCTCGCTACAACCTCGCTCGTAGCGGTACATAAGGTGCCAAAGTACGGCACCTAAGTACCGACGGCTCGCTAGTGCCTGCTTAT
>JAFVAO010000061.1 GCA_017480445.1 Lachnospiraceae bacterium | reverse complement strand
TTAAGTTGCCACGAAGGAAAAAAGATGTTACAATAAAAAGAAGTCTAGGTTCGAAAAACCAGGGTCGGAGGGAAACGTATGGATACTTTTATGGACAAATTATCAGAGAAGCTTACGGCGCAGGAGATGATCCAGGCAAATGCAGCAGCTGAGACAGAGGAAATGAACCGGCTGAAGGAGCAGGTGCAGGAATATACGCAATGCCTCGACCGCATGAAGACGATCTCTGCGGATATTGAGAAAAGCTGTGCAGAGATGGCTGCACCGGATCTGCGTGATCTGAAGGAAGAGCTTCTGCAGATGTGGCAGGAGACCGCGGATGCGCTGAACCAGCGCGTGGCGGAGGAGATCAGCAAGGGAATAGCGGATGGATTGCAGCAGCATACAGCGAGCGAGCCGGTTCCGGATCGGACAGAGGAGATCCGGAGGGATCTGGCCGACATTAAGGAGCAGCTGGCGGACATGCCGGCACCGCAGCCGCAGCAGCCCGTGGCGGTTGAGATCGATCAGACGGAAATTCTGGAGAATATCAAATTGCTCCAGCAGGATCAGCTGGACAGCCTGCGCAGCGTGATCAAGGCGCAAATGAGCGGGATCAAGGATGGTCAGGCGGAGAATCTGCGGGATCTGGTGGAGAGCAATAACACAGAGCTGATGACGCAGTTCGGCGAGCTGAAGACCAATGTGGAGACGCAGCTCGGCGGTGCGAATGAATTTGTGCATAAAGAGTGTGTGAAAGTATACCGCAATGTGCAGGCGGTGATCGGGGAGGAGAATATCAAGCAGAGCGAGAATCTGGATTACATTCTCAAACCCATGTCCGCAAGAGTGGGCACATTGATGAAGATTTCGATTGCGGCGCTGATCTGTTCGGTGGCAGGCGTGGCATTGCAGGTGGTCAATCTGCTGCATCTGTTCTAGGCGGTGCAAAGATGGCGAAGGAAATTTGGAGACCCGGCAATATGCTCTATCCGCTGCCGGTAGTCATGGTCAGCCTGGCGGATCGTGACGGGAAACCGAATATCATCACGCTGGCTTGGGTCGGTACGATCTGCTCCGATCCCGCGATGGTCTCCATCTCGGTGCGGCCGGAGCGATATTCGCATCCTATTTTAAAAGAGACAGGCGAATTTGTGATCAATCTGACCACGCGCAAGCTGGTCTATGCCACAGATTACTGCGGCGTCAAGAGCGGGCGTGATGTAGATAAGTTCCGGGATATGCATTTGACGGCAGTTCCGGCGAGCAGAATTTCAGCGCCGATGATTGCGGAGAGTCCGGTGAACATTGAATGCGTGGTGAAGGAAGTCAAGGAACTGGGGTCGCATGATCTGTTTTTGGCCCAGGTGGAGGCTGTCCATGCGGATCAGCAGTACATGGACGAAAAGGGGCGGTTCTGTCTGGAGAAAGCGGAGCCGATCGTGTATTCCCACGGCACCTATTTCGGCTGTGGAGAGCAGCTGGGCACGTTTGGGTACAGCGTCCGCAAAAAAACAAAGCAGGAATCAGGATTTCGGGGAGTCTAACAGGCTCCCTCTTTTGATGGCATCTTTTCCGTAGCGGGAGCGGATGCTGTCCAGCGCGGCGTCCAATGCCTTTTGCTTCTCGGAACGGGGCGCCTCGTAGTCAAAAATACTTAGCTGTACGGGGGTTGCTTCATCTGAAAGCTTGGTGACCCGCACCCCGAGCAGGCGGATGGGAGAATGATCCCACAGCTCGTCGAACAGCACGCAGGCGCTTTGATGGATCACTTCGTCGGAGGCGGTGGGACTGTTTAACAGCATTTGGTGGGAGACCGTCTGAAACGAGCTGTACTTGATCTCTGTGCACACACACAGGCCGACGCTGTGCGCGGCGCGCAGCCGTTTGCCCACGGATTCCGACAGGGAGAGCAGTACGCGGCAGGCCTCGCTGCGATCCGTGACATCCTGCGCGAGGGTGATGGAGTTGCCGACGCCCTTGGCCTTGCTCTGGGTGGTGATGACAACGGAGTCATCGATGCCGTTGGCATAGCGGTGCAGCAATCTTCCGTGGGTTTTTAAATGCGCCTCCAGAATGGACGGATCCGTCGCAGCGAGCTCACCGATGGTGCGGATGCCCAATTTGCGCAGCGTCTCTGCACTGGAGTGCCCGCACAGGAAGAGCTCCGAGACCGGCAGAGGCCAGAGCTTCTCCGGAATTTCCCGGGCGTAAAGCGTATGGACAAGGTTGGGTTTTTCAAAATCGGAGGCCATCTTGGCCAGTACCTTCCGATCGGAGATGCCGATGTTGACCGTGAAGCCGAATTGGTCGTACACCGCGTCCTTGATCCGGGTGGCAGCCTCCTCCGGGGAGGCATATTTGGCTGCGATCGGGGTATAATCCATATAACATTCATCGATGCTGACCTGTTCGATGTCCGGACAGATCCCGGCAAGATAGGTCATCAGCTGCCTGCTGTAGGCGCGGTAGCGGTTGTGGTCGGGGGCGGCGTTCACCAGATGCGGACACTTGCGCAGCGCATTGACCACCGGCTCGCCGGTGCGGATGCCGAACGCCTTGGCGGGGATGGATTTGGCCAGAACCACGCCGTGGCGCTTGGCGGTGTCCCCGCCGATGATCGAAGGAATCAGGCGCAGATCCGTAGTTTCGCCGGCGCGCAGAAGATCCAGCGCCGTCCAGCTTAAGAAGGCAGAATTGACATCAATATGAAAAAAGATCCGCTCCGGCATGCGTACACCCCTTTCCTCTTTTTGTTCTCATTTATTGTAAGCCGAAAATAAGCACTTTACAAGCACTATAATTATTGGTAGAATAGTAGCTGTTTGACTGGGAAATGACAGGATTCGACAAAATATAAGGATATTTTTATGGAACATATAGGCAAGAAAGAATTGTTTTTATGGATAGAATGGAGTCTGGCCGCGCTGTTTGTAAGCACGCTGTTTCTGAACAGTTCGTTCCTGTTCCATCGCGTGGGAGAGAATTTTTTCCATGTCTTTCTGAATGAGGTACAGATCGGTACCGTGGGAGAACGGGAAGCGGCGGACGAACTGCTCATACAGGCCAGACGGCAGATCGCTGAAGCATCGGAGAACATCGTCTTCATGGAGGCGGATTTGCGCGTCGAGGGGGAGGAAGTGCTCTTCGGCGAGCTTGATGAGGAAGATCTGATTCTGGCGCGGATGCAGGAGGTGCTGCGTGACAATATTCACCAGACCATGCATGAGGCGTACACCCTCAAAGTAAATGAATATATGGTGAATCTCGGGAGCATCGCGCAGGTGCAGGAGCTTTTGCAGGCGGCGGTGGACAAATACGACACGGAGCACTTGTTCGAGGTGGAGCTTCTGCGAACGCCGGACAGAGAGCTGAGCGTGCTGACGGCGCGGGTGACCGAGCGTGCCGGGCGGCAGGCGACGGACGGGACAGGTAGTGTATCGGCGGGCGTGGACGAGGTTCTGCAGCATGTGGATGAGAGCAGCTGGGAGCAGGGCGAGAAAGACTTTGACGATTTTGCGCTGGGCTTGAAAAACATGAATTTTGCCGAGGAGGTAGAGATTGGGGAGGTATATCTGCCCCAGGACCAGATCTCCTCGCTGGAGGAGGCCATCGAGGATGTGATCAAGGAGCAGGAGACGGTCGGCGAGTATACCGTGGTAAGCGGCGACACGCTCTCAGAGATCTCCATCAAGGTCAATATCCCCATGGATAAGATCGTCTCCTTAAACAGCGACAAGCTCGACGATGAGAATTCCATGATCCATGTGGGCGATAAACTGGTGATCACAGTGCCGGAGCCGGAGCTGTCCGTGGAGCGTCTGGAGCAAAATTATTACGAGGAAATTTATGACGCGGATATCATTTATATAGAAAACGATGACTGGTACACGAATCAGTCCGTGGTGCATCAGCAGCCCTCCGCGGGCTTCCGCAGGATCGTCGCGGATGTCTCCTATCTGAATGACAAGGAGGTTTCCCGGGAGATTCTGAAGGAAGACGTTCTGATGGAAGCGGTTCCCAAGATTGTGGAGCGCGGCACCAAGATTCCGCCGACGTATATCAAGCCGATTTCGGGCGGACGCTTGAGTTCCGGATTCGGCAAGCGGACTGCGCCGACCAAGGGTGCCAGCACCTATCACAAGGGTGTGGACTGGGCGGTTCCCACGGGAACCAGCGTCTATGCGTCCTGCGGCGGTACAGTGGCCAAGGCCGGTTGGGGAAGCGGCTACGGCTATGTGGTCTATATCGATCATGAGGACGGCAGACAGACCCGATACGGGCATCTGTCGAAGGTTCTGGTCAAGGCCGGACAGACGGTGAAACAGGGTGAACGCATTGCTTTGAGCGGCAGTACCGGTGTCAGCACAGGACCGCATCTGCACTTTGAGATTCTCATCGGCGGCAGCCAGGTGAACCCGTTAAAATACCTGAATTAGGCGCGTCATCCGCATCGAATGTAGGTTTGTGTTTACAAATGCGCCAAAATATGGTATAAAGCTTTTTAAGGGATAGTATATTTTGTATTTGGGATAATATTTGTAGCATATGAAAAGCACCTTTTCTGCTATCATATGAAAGATATGGTATATGACCAAGAGGATAAGATAGATGGAGCAGTATGCAATAAAAGGCGGTAATCCGCTGGTAGGTGAAGTGGAGATCGGAGGGGCCAAGAACGCGGCGCTTCCCATCTTGGCGGCATCTTTGATGACGGATGAAACCGTTTATTTGGAAAATATTCCCGATGTACGTGATACAAATGTGCTGTTGGATGCGATGGAGGGCATGGGCGTGCTGGCCAAACGCGACGAGCGCCACAAGGCGGTGCTGAACGCGGCCAACATCAATACCACAGACGTAAAAGACGAAAAATTAAAGCGAATCAGAGCTTCCTATTATCTGGTGGGAGCGTTGCTCGGCAAATACAAAGAGGCATCGGTGGTGCTGCCCGGCGGGTGTGATATCGGCAGCCGGGCCATCGATCAGCACATCAAGGGCTTTCGGGCGCTTGGCGCCGATGTGCGCATCGAGTTCGGTGCGATCAAGGCGAAGGCTGAGCGACTGCAGGGAAGCCATATTTATATGGACGTTGTCAGCGTGGGTGCCACGATCAATGTGATGATGGCGGCGACACTCGCGGAGGGCAAGACGATCATTGAGAATGCTGCCAAGGAGCCGCACGTGGTAGACCTTGCGAACTTTTTGAACAGCATGGGTGCCAATATCAGAGGCGCTGGTACGGATGTGATCCGCATCAAGGGTGTGCCCAGACTGCATGGCACCGAATATGCCGTGATTCCTGATCAGATCGAGGCGGGTACATTCATGTTCGCTGCAGCGATCACAAAGGGCGATGTGACGGTGAAAAACGTGATTACCAAGCACTTGGAGTCCATTACCTCCAAGCTGTTGGAGATCGGATGCGAGGTGGAGGAGGCGGATGACTGTGTCCGCGTGGTGGCCTCTAAGCCGCTGCGACACACGCAGGTGAAGACCCTGCCGTATCCCGGTTTTCCCACGGATATGCAGCCGCAGATCACCGTGGCGCTTGCGATGTCCCAAGGGACAAGCATCGTGACGGAGAGTATCTTTGAAAATCGCTTTAAATACGTGGACGAGCTGATCCGCATGGGTGCCAATATCAAGGTGGAAGGCAATATCGCCGTGATCAACGGGATGACCCATTACACCGGTGCGAGCATTTCGGCGCCGGATCTGCGCGCGGGCGCGGCGCTTGTGCTAGCGGCGCTGGCTGCGGAGGGTTACAGCACAGTGGATGACATCCGGTATATCGAGCGCGGCTATGAGGATTTTCCGCAGAAGCTGCAGGGACTCGGCGCACAGATTGAGGTGATCGAGACGGAGCGTGATTTCCAGAAATTTAAGCTAAAGACCGGTTGACAAACCGTGTAGGGCATAGTACAGTAAAAACAGAACATGCAATAATCAAATAGAGGTTCTCTTATTCAGAGTTGGTGGAGGTACATAGGACCGGTGAAGCCACGGCAACCCCCGCAAGGGAAGGTGCCCACCTGAGCGATGAATCCTGCGGCGGAACGAACGTTTTGGCCGGCAGGTCGAACAATAAGAGGAGTTGACAGAGAGATTCAAGTCCGCTTATTGTGATCGATAAGCGGATTTTTTTGTCGGTTATTTTAACGGAGAGGGCCGCGCAAGCGGCAGAAAGAGAGGAACAAATGGAAAAAAGGTTATTTACTTCAGAGTCTGTGACAGAGGGGCATCCCGATAAGATGTGTGATGCGATCTCGGATGCGGTGTTGGACGCGCTGATGGAGCAGGATCCCTTCAGCCGTGTGGCGTGTGAGACCTGTACCAACACGGGCTTTGTACTGGTGATGGGCGAGGTGACCACCAAGGCCAACATTGATATTCCGGCGATTGTGCGCAAGACGGTGACGGAGATCGGATACGACTCTTCTGAGAAGGGGTTTGACGGCAATACCTGCGCGGTGATGGTGTCGCTGGACAAGCAGTCCGCCGACATTGCGATGGGTGTGGACACGGCGCTGGAGAAGCGCGGCGGTGCGGAGGACGCGTCGGGCAATCAGAGTGAGAAAAATATGTCCGAGGACGAGCTGGATGCGATCGGCGCCGGCGATCAGGGCATGATGTTCGGCTACGCGACCAACGAGACGCCGGAGCTGATGCCCTACCCGATTGCGCTGGCGCATAAGCTGACGAAGAAGCTGTCCGAAGTACGCAAGGACGGCACTTTGCCCTATCTGCGTCCCGATGGTAAGAGCCAGGTTTCGGTGGAGTACGACGAGAACGGCAAGCCGGTCCGTCTGGAGGCGGTGGTGCTCTCCACCCAGCATGACGAGCATGTGACCCAGGAGCAGATACATAAAGATATTCGCAAATACGTGTTTGATCCGGTGCTTCCGGCGGAAATGATCGACAAGGATACCAAATTTTTTATCAATCCCACCGGACGCTTTGTAATCGGCGGCCCCAACGGGGACAGCGGACTGACCGGACGGAAGATCATCGTGGACACCTACGGCGGCTACGCGAGCCATGGCGGCGGCGCGTTCTCCGGTAAGGACTGCACCAAGGTGGACAGAAGCGCTGCGTATGCGGCCCGTTATGTGGCGAAAAATATCGTGGCGGCGGGGCTGGCGGATCAGTGCGAGATCCAGGTTTCCTACGCGATCGGCGTGGCGAAGCCCACCTCCATCATGGTGGATACCTACGGCTCCGGCAAGCTCGGGGATGAAAAGCTGGTAGAGATCATCCGTGAGAATTTTGACTTGCGTCCCGCGGGCATTATCAAGATGTTGGATCTGCGCAGACCCATCTATCGCGCAACCGCAAGCTACGGACATTTCGGCCGCACGGATGTGGAGCTGCCCTGGGAGAAGACGGATAAAGCGGAAATTCTGAAGAAATACCTGTAGGTGTACGGGATGAAAGAGTACGATTATACACCGAGTGATTTGTCAAAATTGTTGAATGTCTCTACCAATACCATCCGTCGCTATGATGAGAAAGGCTATTTTAATGCCCGAAGGAAAGAGGAGAACGGCTACCGGACATTTGGCCATGCGGATCTCGAGAAGCTGATGTACATCAGTAAATACCGGAAGGTCGGCTTCTCCCACAAGGATATCTCACAGATGCTACAGCAGGAGCTGTGGCAAACCGAGGAAGATATCGAGGCATACAAGCGGAATCTGGATGCTCAGATTGCGCAGCTGCAGGCGTACAGCCATATGCTGAAGGATGATATCCGTATGATGCAGCGCGCGCGGCAATATGAGACGCAAATGATCGAGCAGGATTGCAGCCCGATGCACTACGTCCTGTACCAGGAAAAGGGGAAACTGTGCCTGGACGGTGAACAGGGAGCGGTGCTGCGCCGGTTTGTGGACTCCTGTCCGGAGTTCAAGTATATTTATTTGTTTGCGCGGGAGGATGTATTGAGCGGCAGGCTGATCTGGAGCGAAGGTGTCGTGGCGAACCAACTGTTCACTGCCAAATATGATGTGGAGATCACGCCGCTTGTACAAAGCTATGAACGGCGTCCCTGCGTGATGCAGTTTGTGCGGATTCCGCTGCGTTTTATGGATGAGACACAGATTTCGCAGGAGCAGCTGCGCGGGATCCTGTACGACAATATTTTGACCTATATGCAGGGAAAAGGTTATGAACTGGTAGGCGATGTGATCGGTATCAAAGTGGGGTATTCCTGCGAGGAGGGCAAAGAGTGGCAGTATTTGCTGCTGAGCTTCCCGTCGGAGAAAAGATAGAGCAGAGACGAAGATATGGAACGGAGACCGGATAGGCAATGTTGACAATGCCGCCGGTCTTTTTTTGGTTGTTTTTACGATGCAGATCGGCTTGACCCTGACACGGGGTCATACTTTATAATAAAGGTAATTGGTGGAATTGGGCCAACGGGAGAAAAAGAAAAGGAGGGTTATCAATGCAACACAAAATGAAACAGTTTTGTAAGCGGGTCATCGCGGCGGCATGCGCGATTTCCATGGTGTTCACCGGTCTTTTGGCGGATGTGGGCACCTTGAAGAGCCAGGCGGCCGGCGAGCACACCATGTGGCTCGTGGGTGACTCCACCGTATGTGCGTTCAACGACGCGTACTATCGTCCGCGATACGGCTACGGTACACAGATAGGCAACTATCTGGACGATACCTATACTGTACAGAATCTGGCAGTATCGGGTACCAGCTCGAAGAGCTTTTTGGAGAACGGCAACTATGCCAAGCTGACAAGTGGCATTAAAGAGGGAGACGTTCTGGTGATCGGCTTCGGTCATAATGACGAGAAGGCGGAGGAAGCCAGATACACGAATCCCAACGGTGATTATCAGACAGAAGGATCTTTTGCAAAGAGCCTCTACGATAATTACGTGAAGGTGGCGCAGGACAAGGGCGCGGAGGTCATCCTCTGCACACCCATTGTCAGAAGAACAACGGGGACTTCCTTCAGCGATTCACAGCTTCATATCACCTCGACTTCCGGCGACTACGCGGGCGGAGATTATCCGGCGGCGATCAAGAAGCTGGGCAGCGATGTGAGTGTGCCGGTGGTGGATCTGACGACACTGACTAAGGAGCTGTATCAGGAACTCACTGCGGCGAAGACCTTGTATCTGCATGCGTGGACGACGAGCAAGGAGAGCTCTGTGGACAATACCCATCTGAATTTGTATGGCGCGAAACGTGTGGCGTATCTGCTGGCAGGAGCGATCAAGGATACCGACACTGCGGTTGCAGGCCATATTTCGCTGGATGCGGGCTATCCGGAGTGGGATGCCGGTGTGGCAGCTGCAATCAATGGGGATTATGATGTGGAGCAGGACAACAAGTCCTACGACAACAACCTGACAGACAGCACGAATTGGTCTGACTATGTGGTGGGCGACGTGCACTTTAAGGGCACTGCATTCGGTATGCTCGGTGGAAATGCGTTGGATCCGTCCAATTATACGTTGGAGACGGATGCCGACGGCAATATGCACGTAGCAGCAAAGAATGATAAGAGTAAAATTGCGGGTTCTCAGGACGGTCTCGTTATGTATTATTATAAGGTGCCTGTGAACAAGCAGTTTTCCATCTCTGCCAAAGCGACTGTGAACAGTATGACAGAGAATAATCAGGTCGCTTTCGGCTTGATGGCCAGAGACGATATGTACATTGATAAAGTGGACACTGCACTGGTTTCAGATTATGTGGTGGCGGGCTCCTTCGGCCTGGGCTCCGGCTGCAACTGCTTCTACCGTAAGGACGGTAAGATCGGCGGCAAGGCTGCGCTTACAACCGAGACGCTGGCGGTTGGCAAGAGCTATCAGCTGAATATTACCAGCAACACGGATGGTTATGCATGTACCTTTGGCAGCGAGCCGACCCAGAGTGCCGGCTATGATTTCCAACTGACTACTGTGGATGATGAATATGTGTACATCGGTATGTTCGCGAGCAGAAACGCGGACATCACCTACAGCAGCATTGTGTTGACGGTGGACGGCGAGACACTGGTAGATACCTCGGCGAACGATGTAGCAAAGTATAGCGTGACCGTGACCACCGAAGGAAGCGGTTCCGCGGGTGCAGACATCGTATCGGCAAAGCCTGGCGAGAAAATCACCTTGAACTATGCAGCCGGCAGAGGCTACAAGTTCAGTGAGTGGCAGGTGGTAAGCGGCGGCATTACCGTTGGCGAAGATAACACCTTTGTGATGGGCGAGGCTGACGTGGAGATCAAGGCTGTATTCGTGGTGGATCCGGATTACAATCCCGGCGAGGGCGGCCCCATTGACGTATGGGATTTCGGCTGCGCGCAGGAGACGAATACAGAGTTGTATACCAACCATATTGTAGCCGCGGACTGGAATGGCTACGCAAATCTGACAGCAAGCGGTACCTTTGCTAAGGCAGATACGGCGATCGTGTTTGGAGATCTGACGCTGAATGTTCTGAACAATGACCGTTTGTACAGCACCAATACAGATGTGAAAAAGAACTACGGTACCAGCGCGCTGGCGACGACAGCGTATGACGACGGCTATACCGCAACCGGTATGTACTATGCAAACGGTACCGGCGGCAACAACAGAAGACATATCACCATTGACAATGTGAAAGCAGGGGATAAGCTGATTGCCTATATGGCGTCTTCCAACTCTGCCGATGGTATTCTGTATTTTGAGTATCTGGGAAGCGACGGCACCCAGAAGGATTCTGCGCCTTACACCAACAAGGGTGTGAAGCAGGAGTTTGTGGCGCAGTATGACGGACAGTATCGTTTCTGGACGGATGCGACCGCGGGTAAGCCGATTTACAACAGAGTGGTGCGCATCCCCGGTGTGGAAGTGACGGGTACGATTACCTATGGTCCTTACACGGGAAGCGGCGCAACCGTGAAATTTGTCAATGCGACCAACGGTCAGGAGACCATCGCGACGGTGACCGGCGGTACTTATAAGGCAACGCTGGCACCCGGCTACGAGTACACGGCGGTGTTGTCCGGGGCGACCGGATACGGCTTTACCAATGCGACCAAGAAGCTCTCTGTAGAGTTGGCAGAGGTGCTGACCGGCAAGTCCCATACCCTTGTGGTGGAGGAGAAGAGCACGTATACATTCTCCGGCTCTGTCAAGGGATTTGAGGAGTCTTACAGCCGCGTGAAAGATCTGAAGATTGTGATGACGCCCGATGCGGATTCCAATGCGGATCCGGTAGAGCTTACCATTGCGGCGGATCTGACCTTCACGGCAGTTTTGGAGCCGGATGTGGCGTATACCATCGTGATGACCGGCGTCAACGACTACGAAGTGACGGGCGATGCGGTGATCAATGACAACCAGAACCATGCAGCGGATATCACGGTTGGTCTGAAGACCAAATATCAGGTAACCGGTGCGTTTAAGGATCTCGGTTCCGCAAAGGTGACGGCGCTGACCTTCACCAATGTGGATGATGAGTACGAATACACGGCAACTGTGACGGACGCAGGGTATTCCATTGCACTGCGCGACGGCGGCTATCTGGCCAAAGCCACGGTGGACGGTTATACCACCAGCAGCCATGTACTTGTGGATGGCAAGGATGTGACGAAGGATCTGCTGTTCGTGTCCACTGCCGCCAAAGAAGATTTGCAGAGAGTATCGGATGTTTATGTGGGTTATCCGGACAAAGCGAACGATTACGCGACGGTGAGTGAGGCTATGGAGGCTTGCGAGCGCATGAAGCCCGCGACCGAGGCGGAGCGCATTACCGTACATATTGCGCCCGGTACCTACAGAGAGCAGATTATTGTAAAGACACCGTATATCAGTTTTGTAAATGACAGCAGCAAGGAAGTACTGCTTACCTGGTATTACGGTATCGGCTATAAGTATTACAGTGCAGATGCAACCGGATATTATAATCCGGAGAATGCCTATGATCAGTTTGAGAAGCGGATTGTGGAAAAGTGGGGCACCTGCGTATATGTGCAGAAGACAGCGACAGCGTTCCGCGCGGAAGGAATCACCTTTGAGAACTCTTTCAACCGTTATATCACGGATGAAGAGATCGAAGACGGCGTAGAGGTTTCCGGTCTGGAGAAGATCAACGTGGTCAGAAACTATGCGGCGGATGTACAGAGCAAAAACGCAACCGAGCGCGCAACTGCAATCTGCGTCGAGAGTGACGAGGCAGAATTTGTGAATTGTTCCTTCCTGAGCAGCCAGGATACACTGTACACGGCGGGTGCACATGTGTATTACAAAAACTGTCTCATCGAAGGTCAGACAGACTATATCTTCGGAAGCGGCAACGCAGTGTTTGATGCCTGCGAACTGAGCTTTAAGGGGTATACGGCCGGAACGTCGGAAGGCGGCTATATCACTGCTGTGAAGCCTTCGGCAGATACCGAGAAGGGTTATCTGTTCAGAAATTGTACAGTGACCGGCAATGACAAGCTCGAGGTGAAGGGCGGCTACTTCGGCAGACCTTGGGGAGCGAACGCGAAGGCGATCTTCCTGAACACCAAGCTAAACACCGACACAGCGACCAATTTGATCCTTGCGGCAGGATGGACCACCATGAGCGGCAACGATCCCGCAAAGGCAAACTTTGGTGAGTACAACACAACAACGACGACCGGCGCGGCTGTGGATACCACAGGACGTGTGGCGGGTGTGATGACAGCAGAGGCCGCAGCGGCGATCAAGGTTACGGATTATTTCGGCACCTGGGTGCCCGTCAACTACACGGAGGAAGCTGCAAACCTCGCATTTGCCACCAAGCCTTATGTGGTGGACAATGGCGACATCAATGCACCATACCCCGGACACACCTTTACGGTGGGTTATTCCCTCGGCAAAGAAAACGATGCCAACGACGCATCTGTGATCCAGTGGTATCGCGTTGCTTCGGATGAGACGAAGACATTGGTAAAATCTTCCACGGCAACTGTGGATAAGACCTACAAGGTGGCAAAAGAGGATATCGGCAGCCACATTCAGGTCGTAGTGACGCCCGCGACTGTCAGCGGCAATATGGCGGAAGCAGTAAGCTACACGGTGGAGGCGGCGATCCTGGACGGCTATGAGGATCCTTCCGCGAGCGCATCGGATGTTGAGTTCGGTGATGGCATCAACCTCTTCCTGGCAGGTGACTCTACCGTTAAGGACTATTCCGCAGCAGGTATGTATATGGGCGGAAAGCCGCAGAACGAAGGTGCCTGGGGCGAGTATTTGCAGAACTTCTTTGATAAGGATAAGGTTACGGTTGTCAACTATGCAAATGGCGGAAGAAGCTCCAGAAACTTTATCAATGAGGGTTCACTGGATAAGATTGCGGCCAATATCAAGGCAGGCGATTATCTGTTCATCCAGTTTGGACACAATGATTGCTCCAACGCCAGCGGCTATCTGGAGGATCGTTATGTACCGCTCGGCGAGCCGGATGTAAATGGCGTATATCCTGTTACGGCAGGTACCAAGGTGGCAACGCCTGATACGCTCAAAGCGAAATATGGGGATACTTTCTATTCCTACGATTGCGGCGGTACCTATAAGTGGTATCTGAAGCAGTATATTGATGTGGCAAAGAACGCAGGCGCGATTCCTGTTTTGGTGACACCTGTGTCAAGAATGTACTACAATGCGGACGGTACCATCAAGCCGCACCATGACTCTACCGATGCAACGACAGGCACACAGGTTACCTCCAATAACGCTTATGTGACGGCTGTCAAACAGCTGGCTGAGGAGGAGAGTGTACTTCTGGTAGACGGTTTCGGGCTGACCAAGGATATGTTTGAGGCGGCATATACGGCAGCAGGCAATGATACGTATGGCCAGCAGGTGATGAACACCGGCGAGAAGACACACAACAACAAGCTGGGTGGCGTGATCACAGCTGCTTATATCGCGACAGATCTGCAGAACAAGGGCCTGAACATTTCGAAGGCAGTGAAGATGCCCGAGAAGGTATTGGGACAGACCACCACCGATCAGACCGTGTTCAGCATCAACGGATCCGGCAAACTGGTTGCATATGATATTTTGACAGATTATACGGCAGAAGCGCCTTACTGGGAGGGCGTTGGTCAGAACCTGATCGATGCCATTGCCGCAAAGGCAGCAGAGCTGAATGGTTCCGGTGAGCAACCTGGACCTGGTCCTGTCAATGACGAGGGCCTGAAGGTTCGTCTGGCAGACGGAGAAACCGAATTTGTCTACACAGGCAAGGCGATCGCACCGGCGATCATCGTGACGAACAATGGCGAAGAGCTGACAGTGGGCGTTGACTATACTGTGAAGTATGCGAACAACACCAATGCAAGTACCGCGAAGCCCGCGACCATCACGGTGACCGGTAAGGGCAATCTGGCCGGCACAAGCACCGCAACCTTCACGATCGAGCCGCAGGAGCTGAAAGAGGTTGAGGTAGGCAGTGTAGTGGTTGCATCCGGCGCGAAGGCGACACCGGTTCTGGTGTACAATGGCGTGCAGCTGACCAAGAAAGACTTTGACAATGCGGACGCGAAGACGACTTACACAGAGAACGGAACGATGAAGCTGACCGGTAAGGGCAACTTCACGGGCGATCTGGAAGTGCCTGTAACGGTTGTGGCGAAGTCTGAGCTGAAGAAGTTCAAAGTGACAGTCAGCAAAGATAAGTTCACTTACAACGGCAAGGCGCAGACCCCGACCAGCATCACGGTGGTCGATGCGCAGAACCAGCCGCTTACAGAGGAGCAGTACATGATCGTATATCCTGAGGATACGACCAGCGCAGGCACTGTAAAGTTCAGCGTGATCGGTCTCGGCGTATACTCCGGTTGTGTGACGAAGTCCTACAAGATTGCACCGCTCAAGACAACGGTGAATGTGGATTCCAGCAATGTAAACAGTGACGGCTATGCATATGATGCAGCAGGCGTGAGACTGGAAGCAGGCACTCTGGTGTTGACAGCAGGCGAAGAGACGCTGGTAGAGTGTAAGGATTACACGGTCAGCTACTCCGCAAACAAGAAGGTAGGTAATGCGAAGTACTCCTTCAAGTTCCTGGGGAACTACAAGGGCTCCAAGGCCACAGCAGGCACCTTCAAGATCGTGCCGGCAAGCCTGGAAGAGTTGTATACAGATGGTCTGGTACAGGTAGCTGCAATCGGCAAGACAGTGAAGAAGGCAGGCGTTTACAAGACGGTTCCGTATGTGAGCGCAAATGGCACAGCACTGAAGAAGTCCGACATGATCCTGACCTACTACACCGATGAGGAAATGACGAAGGAGATGACAAAAGCGACTCCTGTTGAGGTTGGCGGCACCGTATATGTGAAGATTGTCGGCAAGGGCAACTATGCAGCGAAGGATGCGGGAGACTTTATCAGCACAGTGTACAAGGTAGTAAACGTCGACAAGACCAAGGATCTGTCCAAGGCGAAGATTGTAGATGCAAAGACAGGCAAGGCACTGGGCAAGCAGGAGTACACTGGTGAGGAGATCAAGCCTGAG
>JAFVAO010000060.1 GCA_017480445.1 Lachnospiraceae bacterium | reverse complement strand
CTGTGTGAACACATTGTTCCACACTTCCATGAAACGGTCGCAGTCGCAGCCCACCTTACAGTCGGGCTTGCCACAGCCGTATTTGATGCCTCTGTCATAGTAAATCTCGGAACAGGGACCGCAGGGGCCTGCGCCATGCTCCCAGAAATTGTCGCATTTTCCGTCCGCATCTCTGTAAAAACGGGTGATCTTCTCCGCCGGTACGCCGATCTCTTTCGTCCAGATATCGAACGCCTCATCATCCTCACAGTAAATCGAGGGATACAGTCTGTCCGGATCCATCCCCACATACCCCGTCAGAAACTCCCAGCTCCAGGCAATGGCCTCGTGCTTGAAATAATCCCCGAAGGAGAAATTGCCGAGCATCTCAAAAAAGGTCAGATGTCTTGCGGTCTTTCCCACATTCTCAATGTCGCCGGTGCGCACACACTTCTGACAGGTGGTCACACGACGACGGGGCGGGATCTCCTGCCCTGTGAAATACGGTTTTAACGGCGCCATACCGGAATTGATGATCAACAGGCTGTTGTCATTGTGCGGCACCAGCGAAAAACTTTTCATTTTCAAGTGTTCCTTGCTCTCGAAAAAGTCCAGGAACATTCTTCTCAGTTCATTCACACCACGTTTTTGCATTGGTTTTTCCTCCAAAAAGCTTAGACATTCCTAATTCTTTTCACATTATAATGACTTGCTTGCGTCTTGTCAATCAGCGAGTCTCCAAATCATCACTCTCCGACAAAAACGTATTCAGCTCCTCCCGGGTAGTCTGAATCTCGTCGTGATCCTCCTTTTTCAGTGCGGCCTCGAATTTGGTGATATAGTGATCCAGCTTCTGCCTGCGCTCTCCCAGCGATTCTTCATACATGCGCTCCGCGCGCAGCAGCACCAGGCGGTTCTCCTCGTAGTCTCTGGGCTGGATCTTCAGATACGCAAGCTCTTCCATGCGCTTTGCGATCTCCTCCTCCGTCATGTGGTTCACATCGCCCTTGATGATCATTTTCTTGGAGATGCCGGTGGACACCACCTTAACCTCCACCTCCAACAGGGAATTGATATCGTAGGTGTAGGTCACATCCACGGACTCCTGGCCTTTCAACCCCTTGGGCACCTCGATCTCCAGCTCGCCCAGATACAGATTGTTGCGGGCGAACCGGCTCTCTCCCTGCAGCACCCGCACGCGCACAGAGGTCTGATTGTCCCGCACCGTGTAGAGCCGCTCCGTCCGGCTGGCCGGAATCACGGTGTTCCGCTCGATGATCGGACAAAATCTCCCGTCCTCGAACTTTCCTTCGTCGTATTCCACGACCACCTCCGTCCCCAGCGTAAACGAACACACATCGGTCAGAATGACCTCCTTGACCTCTTCCCTGCGCTCCTTCATGGCCGCCTGTACGGCTGCACCCAGCGCCACGGTTTCGTCGGGATTGAGCTTTGTATCCGGAAATTTGCGGAACAGGCGGATCAGAAAGTCTCTGACGATAGAGAGTCTGGTCGCGCCGCCGATCAACAGAATCTCATCAATGTCCGAGAGCTTGAGTTTCGCATCCGCAAGACTTTTTTTCACCGGCTCGCGGATCTTGCCCAGAAGCTCCTCGCAGGCCTCCTCGTATTCCTTCGCGGTGATCTGCACTTCCTTTACTTCCTCATGATACAGAAAGCCCATGGTCACCGTCGCCTGTTCATTGATCTCCCGCTTGGCGCGCTCCGCCGCATTCTCCAGCCGCACCTGCTCCTTCTCATTCAGATCCGAAAGCTGCATACCGGCCTTTTTCAGAAAAAGCTTCGCCATCTCCTGGGCGAAATCCCCCCCGCCCAGATAATTGTCGCCGGCAACCGCCCGCACCTCCAGAATATTGTGGTACAGCTCCAGTATCGACACATCGAAGGTGCCGCCGCCTAAGTCAAACACCAGAAAGCGCGTGTCCTGCGTCTTGTCATAGAGGCCGTACGCCACCGCAGCCGCCGTGGGCTCCGAGATCATGCGCTCCACCTTCAGGCCCGCCAGTTCTCCCGCGCGCTTGGTGGCCTTTCTGCGCTTATCGTCAAAATACGCCGGCACACTGATGACCGCCTCGGTCACTTCCTCTCCCAGGAACGCCTCCGCATCCTCCTTCAGAAACCGGAGCACGAAGCTGGAGAGCTCCTCCGGCTTGAAGGAATGACCGCTCAGCTGGTAGGTGCGCTCCGTGCCCATGCTGCGCTTAAACGTCTCCGCAACGCTCTCCGGATAAAGGCTCATCCGCTCCTTCGCCGTCTCACCCACGTACACCGTGCCCGCCGCGTCCACGCTGACCACAGACGGCGTCAGATGTTTCCCCAGCCTGTTGGGGATAATCTTAGGACCGTCCTCCGTAAAATATGCCACCAGTGAATTGGTGGTACCCAAATCAATTCCTACAATCATTTTGTATTCCCTTCCCGACTCGCTTCCGCCCGAAACAGAACCACATAGAGCGCCTGCATATACTCATCATAGGGCTGCACCGCCAGATTGTCCAGAACCCGCTCTCTTGCGCGCTCCGTCTCCCTCTGCTTCATCAGGAGCAATATACGCATAGCCTCCAGCTCCTTACATCTGGGCAACAGGCAAAAATCACAGTTGATACAGTCCTTCTCCCGATCCAGAATCTCCTGCAGCTCCTCATCGGACGCCGTGTAATAGGACACCAGAAATTCCTGCATCAGCTTGCTCTTCGGGCGCTCATAGTACGGATCCGCCGATTGGAACGACGCCCGATTCATCCACTGCTTCAGCTTCTCGATATAGCGCTCTGCCGACTGACGGTTCCCATAGAGAATCGATACGAAAATCACATCCGCATACCCCTCATGAAACATCTTGTCGCGGATCTCCTCCAACCGGATCTGCTCTGCCAGCATCCGCAGCGCCGTCTCGCCGTCCCCGACCCGCAGCGCCTCCCATCCGGCGCTGATAAAATAATCGATATCGTCTCTGGCCGTGCTGCCTTTTTTCATCGTGCGCTTGAGCCATCCGGCCTTTCCGTCCGCAATCTTCCGGGTGCGTTTCCACGCATCCAGCATCTGCCGCAAGCGCTCATAATCGCCGGAGATGCTCCAGATCTCGGCGAGCCGCTTGTAATATCCCTCGTAAAATGTATCATCTGATTTGCGGTAATAAACCGCCAGCTTCTTCGCCGCTTCCTCGCCGCGCGACAATCTGGCCAGACATTCCGCCATATTGTACAGATGTCCCGTGCCGCCATCCTCCTGCTTTTCGCAGTAGGCAAAGCATTCCAGCGCCTGCTCGTCCTCGCCCATCTGCATATAGATCCTGGCCATCTGGGCGTAGAGCATGCTCTTCCATTCTCCGTCTTCCTCCGCGTAGAGAATCGCGCGTTTGATCTGCTGCAAAGCCTTCTCCCGCTCGCCCCGCAGCAGATAAATATGACTCATACTGCTGCATACATAGGCGTTCCCGGGTTCCTCCGAGAAAGCCCGCTCATAATCCGCCAGCGCCAGCTCATATTTCCCCGCCGCCTTATAAAACGACGCTCTCCTGCGCAGCATGTAAGCACCCGGATACCAATACAGATACTCGTTGATCAGGTCCAGTCCCGGCTCATAGAAAGCCATCTCGCCCTGCTCCACCTTCTCCTGAAAATCGTTCTGAAAGGCATCCAGCTTTTGATTTAAAACCTCCACATCGGGCACTTCCCCGTAGCCCAGCTGATAGCGGTACGCATCCAGAAAAACGCTGGTCACCTTGTTTTGCTCCGCCTCGTCAAATACCTTCTGCAGCTCTTCCTTCTCATCCAGATCCAGAAAAACTTTGGCCAGATATTCATACGCCCGCACATAGGTGGGATACTTCTGAATACAGATGCGCGCGTTTTGAATGACGCCGGCCGCAATCCACTGGCGTTTATAGGACTCCATGGCATTGGCCGCCGCCGCGTATACCTGATATTCCTCCAACAGCTTTCCGCTGATCTCCAGACTGCGCTCGTATTCCTCCATCTCGTTCAGAATCTGCGCTTTCTCCAACAGCAGCCCGATATCCTTCGCGCTCCCTGTCTCCACCGCCTCGATCTGCGCAATTGCCTTTGCAAAATAAGCTTTATCCTTATATCCCAGACAGCGGTAACACTGCATGCGGATCATATACGCCTGCCGCAGCCGATCCTCGTCCCGCGCGCGCTCCTCGTCCGGCTCCTCCCTGCGCATTTTCACCTTCAGCTTCTCTTCCCAGATATCCGCCGCCGGAATCGCCGCCTCATACTCTGCCTCTTCCACCAACAGCTTCGCGATCAGTCCGGCGTACTCCGCCTCCTTCTCCTCCGTGATCTCCGCGCGGATCTCTTCCGCAAGGCGCAGTCCCCTGCACACCTCGCCATCCTGCAGATAACACCAGCAGAGTTCCAGCGCCTCCCGCCAGTTGTGATCCTGTTTCCAGTGCAGCAGGTAATCCTGCTCCAGCATCGCATTCACCTTGGTGAGCAGCTCCATAAAAGTGTCGTCCGCGCCGACGGACAGCACCGCCTCCGCACACTTCTTGGCCGTCGGATAAGCCCCCTGCTCATAATACCACTCCGTCAGACGCACATTGGCCATATAATGCCTGTCGCTTTTGGCCTTCAACTTGCAATAGATCTCTGCCGCTTCATCGCGCTGACCGGCCTTCCAGAGCATTTCCGCCGTGTGATAACACACCATGTCGTCCTCGGGATAACGGGCATACAGCGCCCGCATAAAATCAGCACCGCGCTCCTTCTCGCCCTTTCTGGCGTAGAGATTACCGCGGCAGATCTCCATCGCGGGATGCGTGATTGCAAGTCCCTCCGACTCCTGTAAAAGCCGCTCGGCCTCCGTTACGTTCTCGTCCTCCAGCGCCTGCCAGCAATTGTCGTAATAGTTCAAAAACAGATCATAATCCGCGTCCGGCGCGCCCTCAAACTGTCGGAAATCAATGTCCTCGCCGCGCTCACACCGGCTGACCACATAATTGATAAAATCCGCCGGGAAATGTTCCCGCAGCTGCGCCGCATCCTGCACCAGGTGCAGCTTTTTGTCCAGACATTTCCACACCTCGCCGGGCAGCCGGAAATGATCCATCAGGAATCGCAGCAATTTGTACCTGCAATTCTCCTCTTCCTCCAGTGAATCCAGGATCTCGTCCGCAAGCAGCTGTTCCCAGCAGGCAACCTCTCTGCGCTCCCGTATATCGCGATAAATCCGGGCAGCGCGCTGCACCCACAGGCCGGAGGGCGTCTCGTCCGCCGCCTCCGCCTCTGGCTCCTCATCACTTTGCTCGGTGTATGCGATCGCGCCTTCATATGCCGCGCGCAGACGCTTGAACCCCTCCGGATCATCCTCCGGATTGGTCACAGACAGTCTGGCGCGATACGCTTTTTTGATCTGTCCCGCATCCTTTGTCTTCTCAAGCCCCAACACAAGAAAACATTCTCTTATCTCCATTCAAATCCCCCTGCTGTACTCCGGATCAGGCAATTGGAAAACGCATGAAAAGAGAGCAGAAAAATTCTGCTCCCTCTGACGTTCCTAAAATGCGAATTTATCGGCAAAATATGCATCCAATTTCGCGATTTCAACTCTTTCCTGCTCCATGGAATCTCTGAAACGAACCGTCACACACTGATCCGTCTCCGAATCAAAATCATACGTCACACAGAAAGGAGTGCCGATCTCATCCTGACGGCGATATCTCTTTCCGATATTTCCTCTGTCATCAAACTCACAATTGTACTTCTTCGACAGCTCCGCGTAAATCTTCTCCGCGCCCTCGTTCAACTTCTTGGACAGCGGCAGCACACCGATCTTCACCGGTGCAATCGCGGGATGGAAACGAAGCACGGTACGCATGTCTCCGCCCTCGAGCTCTTCCTCATCGTACGCCGCGCACAAAAATGCAAGCACGACACGATCGGCGCCCAGCGACGGCTCCACCACGTACGGGATATATTTTTCATTGGTCTCATCATCAAAATACGTCAGATCCTCGCCGGAGGTGTTGGCATGCTGCGTCAGATCATAATAGGTTCTGTCCGCGATGCCCAACAGCTCGCCCCAGCCGAACGGGAACAGGAACTCGATGTCCGTGGTGCCCTTGCTGTAAAAGGAGAGCTCCTCCGGATCGTGATCGCGCATCCGGATCTCCTCCTCCTTGATTCCCAGAGACAACAGCCAGTTGCGGCAGAAGCTTCTCCAGTAGTCGAACCACTCCAGATCCGTGTCCGGCTTGCAGAAAAATTCCAGCTCCATCTGCTCGAACTCTCTGGTGCGGAAGGTAAAGTTTCCGGGGCTGATCTCGTTGCGGAAGGATTTACCGATCTGCGCAATACCAAAAGGCAGTTTCTTGCGGGATGTTCTCTGTACATTTTTGAAATTCACAAAGATACCCTGCGCCGTCTCCGGTCTCAGATAAATCGTATTCTTCGCATCCTCTGTGACGCCCTGGAACGTCTTAAACATCAGGTTGAACTGACGGATATCGGTAAAATTATGTTTGCCGCAGGACGGACACGGAATCTGCTTCTCGCGGATAAACTCCATCATCTGCTCCTGCGTCCAGCCGTCCACGCTGCTCTCCAGCGCGATCCCGTTGTCTGCGCAGAAATCCTCGATCAGCTTATCTGCGCGGAAACGCTCGTGACACTCCTTACAATCCATCAGCGGATCGGAGAAGCCGCCCAGATGGCCGCTGGCCACCCATGTCTGCGGATTCATCAGGATCGCACAGTCCACGCCCACGTTGTAAGGGTTCTCCTGCACAAATTTCTGCCACCAGGCCTTTTTCACATTATTCTTCAACTCCACCCCCAGATTGCCGTAATCCCAGGTATTGGCAAGTCCTCCGTAAATCTCCGAGCCGGGATACACAAATCCTCTGGCTTTTGCCAACGCCACAATCTTCTCCAGTGTTTTCTCCATTTTTTCTTCCTCTCTTTCCAGTTTTCGCCGCGCGATGCATCCGGATACATCAGGTTTGATCCAGGACGATCACCACCGGATATTCCTCCGGCGCTACGCCCGTGGTATCGACACTGCCATCCTCCGCAATCTGTGCCTGCTCACTGATATACAGTACCCTGTACGGGCAATACACCTTCGTATGATCCGACACAAGCAACACATACTGCTGACCGGTCAGCAGCTCCCCCGCCGCGATGCGCTCGTTTCCGTCCGCGCTGCGCAGCATCCGCCCAGACGCCGCCGGATCTATGCCTGCTGCCTGCGCCTGCTCCGCCGTACCGTAAAAACACGTCTTGTCGGTGAACGCCGCAAAGCTTGCCGCATCGGCAAACTCATACGTGACAACCACCGCCTCGTCATGTCCCTCCACCTTTTCCACACGGCTGATGGAGACTGTCTGTCCCTGATCGGCATGTGCCTGAAGATAGGCGTCCACTTCTTCCTGCGCCATCTTCTTTAGCCCCTCCAGATCGTAATAATCCTTGTCAAACACATCCACAATATGTGCTGTCAAATGCCCTTCTTTGTCCATGATCAGGCTGTTTTGCTCGATGATGTCCGGAACGGAGGCTGTACTGCCACACCCTGCGCTGAGCGCAATTCCCAAAAATAGCCCTATCATCATTTTGGAAATATGTAACTTTGCCATCCACTCTCTCCTACACCAATTTCACAGTACGCCAACAGACATATCAAATTCTACCACAGTGTTTTCAGTATTTCAAGACTTTTAAAATCATGATGCAGAAAGCGCTCCATATACAGGTGCGCCACATGTGTCAGTTCGCGCAGCACCTCCTCTGTCACCGAAAAGGTGTACAGCTTCTCCACCGGGCTTGCGGCAATATACTGTATCGCGTACACGGTCGACTCCAGATATTGCCGGTCGCCTGGCACACCGGGGAACTCTCCGTTCACCACAATCGCCTTCAGCTCATAGACACAGCGCACCAACGCATTGGGCAGCGCGTCCGTGCAAAGCGCCCGCAGCGACTGGTACAAAAGCTTTAACATCTCCCGCTCATCATTGTTTTCTCTGGTATAATAATCCGCCACTTCCAGAAAGTACATGCCATAGCATGCCCCCACATAATCCTTCATCAGATCCGCAAAATAATTGCTGATCTCCGCGTCCGTCATCGTATAGGAATTCCTGCCCACATACAGCTTGAAGGTGCCGAAGGCAAATAAATTGGTAGCCGCCGTCAGCCGGTTCCCGGGCTTGCGCGCGCCCTTGGCAAAGGCGGAAACCTTCCCGCACTCCTTTGTCAGAATACACACGCGCCGGTCATATTCGCCCATGGGAGACTGCTTTAGGATCATTCCCGTCACGTTGATATATTCCTGCATACGTCTCCCTTCCCCGATAATCGGACTTACAGCCAGCGACTGCTTCGGGCCGCTGGCTGACCGTTGACTTATAATTCAGATAATCTTCTACTTTTCCCGTTGTCTCGAATTGTTTCCAGGTGCTTTTTGTCCCCATCTGTGCATCCCCCTGTCTGCGTATCGTATACAGATAGGGTCTGCAATTTGTTTTTATTTATTCGGGCTCCCGACATCCTGCGGGTGATATCCAAAATTTTTCAGCAGGAAATCACTGTCCCGCCAATCCTTCTTCACCTTCACCCAGAGCTGCAGATTGACCTGCATTTCCAACAGATCCTCGATATCCGGCCGCGCCTTGGACCCGATGCGCTTGAGCATCTGACCGCCCTTGCCGATGATGATCCCCTTGTGGGAATCCCGCTCGCAGACGATCATCGCGTCGATATGGCAGATATTGCCTTTCTCCTGCATGCGCTCGATGGTGACCGCAATCCCGTGCGGAATCTCGTCCTCCAGTAGCCGGAGCGCTTTCTCGCGAATGAGCTCTGCCACAATCTGCCGCATGGGCTGATCCGTGATCGTGTCCTCATCATAGAAAGCCTCTCCGTACGGCAGATACTTAACAATACATTGCACCAGCTCCTCCAGATTGTCCCCCTTGACCGCGGACACCGGCACGATCTCCTGGAAATCCATTTCCTTCCGATATACATCGATGTAGGAGAATACCTCTTCCCGTTTCACCGTGTCGATCTTGTTGATCACCAGAATGACCGGCGTCCTGGAGCCCCGCAGCTGCTCTATGATATGCCGCTCTCCCGCGCCGATAAAATTCGTCGGCTCCACCAGCCAGAGCACTACATCCACCTCGTCCAGCGTCCGCTCAGCCACATGTACCATGTAGTCGCCCAGCTTATTTTTCGCCTTGTGGATGCCCGGCGTATCCAGGAATACGATCTGTGCCTCATCCGTCGTCAGCACCGTCTGTATCCGGTTGCGTGTGGTCTGCGGCTTCTTCGAGGTAATTGCGATCTTCTGCCCGATCAAATGATTCATCAGGGTGGATTTTCCCACATTGGGTCTGCCGATCAGTGTGACAAACCCGGATTTAAACTGTTTTCCGGATGGAAACTGTCTCTCTTCACTCATTGTCTTACTTCCTTGGTTGGTTCTGCTGATTCTGCGGCGCCGGCTGGCCCTGCTGTGCCGGCTGTCCTTGCTGCATTGGCGGTACCGGCTGGTTCTGCGGTCCCTGCGGCGCCATCTGGCCCTGCTGCATCGCTGCCCTTGCGGCCGCCTCCTGCTTTTGCTGTAATCGCTGCTCCTTGCGTGCCTGACTCTTCTTCACACTGCTTCTCACAATGGCTTTGATCACGAGCACAATGAGCAGAATCACCACCGCCCATACTACCAGATACGGGATATGCACTACAAACCAAATACCGAAGTCGATCAGGCCGTCCTTCACATCCTCCAGACTCTCCATAAATCCGTTCACCAGTCTCTGCCCGGGCGTCTCTTCCTCCTCAGGCGGTTCCGGCGTCAGCTCCTTCACCTCGGTGATATACATATGTACCGTGGTATAGTCCACCAGATTGTCATAGGTGCGCAGCTGCGATTCCATTCTCTCCAGCTGGTAGCGCACGTCGGACAGATACTTCTCCAGCGTAAGGATATCCTCCAGTGACTCCGCCTGCTCCAGCAGTGCCATCAGGCGCTCCTGCTCAGTCTCAAGCGTCTTTTTGTGGCTCTCCATATCGACGTATTCCAGCGTCACGTCCTCCACATTCTCCGACTTGCTCGTCACATTGCCGGACTCCGCAACTGCGTTCAGGAAATCATCCGTCTTCTGCTTGGGCAGACGCAAAGTCAGGCTCGAATATCTCGAGGATGCATACGTATCATATTTGCTGCCATTGTGCGTGTCCATACTCTCAATGTAGCCGCCCAGTGTCTTCACCTGCGCCTCCACAGACGTAAGGAACGCATCGAACTCCAACGTCTCCACACTCATGCTGACATTGCGGATCAGCTTGCGGTTGGACGACACATCGCCGGTGGTGCCGGAACCGGCAGTCGATATATTGCCCGACGTCATATTGTCCGCCAAATCACCATTGCCGTAAAAGCTCTCCTCCGCCACGGCATCATAGCCGTAGTCGACGGACGCGGACTTGTTCACGCTGGCACCACTTGACTCTGCATTGTAAAATGCGGTTGGCCGACCGTTGTCACTGCTTGTGTCTGCGCTTCCGCACGCCGTCATACTGAGCAGCAGCGCGGCACTCAGTCCGATTCCCAGAACATTCTTTTCCCATTTCTTCATCACTTTCTTCATAACCAAACCTCCCTCAGTTTGTTTTCTATACTCTATCAGACGAATACTCAGGCGAATAGGTTCTCCAATTTTGCAAAAATTTTCTCATCCTGTTTCAAACGCACCGCATTGCCCACTACGCACAACTGGTCGTCCTGCATAAACGCGCGAACATGCGCGGCAAGGCTCCGGATATCCTCCGCCGTCGCCGTGAGCACCTCCTCCCGCTCCTTCTGAATCCAGGCGTCATCCAGCCCTGTCATATAGGCGTTCAGTCCGAAGAGTCCTTTGGTCGCCGGCGTCATCGGCACATCCATATCGCTGACGGCACCGATGATATACTGCGTCATCGTGCGCTCATCCGCCTCATAGGAAGCGATCGTATCCGCCGCTGCCTCGAACACATCGAGTGTCTTTTGCAGGTTCGGATCTCTGTATGATACAAAATAACTTTCACCCGTCCTGCCGAACTTGCACATACAGCCGTATGCGCCGCCCTTCACTCGCACATTCATCCACAGATATTCATAGCCCAGCATCACCTTCAGCACACGCAGTGCGCCGGTATAGGCAAGCCCCTGCTTCCGGAAATTCCCCGCGCGGCACACATACTGGATCTGTCCCGCAGTCATAAAGCCCTCATTCTGCCGCACAGGTACCGGTCTGTAGGACGCTTTCTGCACCGGCTCTGTATACAGCTGTGCACGCATGGATGCCACCGCCTGCGCAAGCGGCGCCAGCGCCTGTTCATCCCCCACGAAATCCACCAGAAGGTTTTCCGGCCGGAAGATCATTTTCGCGAGCTGTACCAGCTTGTCCGCAAGCGCGCCCTGCAGTGTGTCGAACTGCTCCTCATAGCGCGCCACCAGCCGGTAAAACGGCACCCCGGACAACACCTCGCTGAGCGCGCCGGACACGCTGCCGTAGGACAGTGCTCTGCCCGCAGCCACGCTGTGCCCGCCCGACATCATTTGCGCCTGCATGCGGGATTTGGCCTCCGAGAGGATCTCTTTCAGCCGCTTGGCATCTGTGAAATCGCTGGTGAGCATGACCTCCTGCATCAGCTCCACCGCCTTGCCCAGATTGTCGTAGAATGCCTTGGTCTTTAATTCCAGTGTCACCTTGCAGCGATTGGCGTCCTTCACCTCGCTGTAGACATTGTTCACCGCCGCCATACCGCCGGTAACCAGATTCATTTCATTGAACAGATCCCCGTAGCTGTGCGATGCCGTGTTCAACAGCCCCAGACACCCTTTCAGGATCGCGATATAACCAAAATACTCCTCCGGAATGTCGTCCACCGAGAAGATCAATCTCAGATAACCGATACCGATGGTAAACAGATTGTGATAGAGCAGCCTGGTCTCCCCGAGCATACGCTCTTCGTACACGGGCAGACTGGCCTCTTTTTTCAGATCCTCCCGCTTTAACAGCGGGATCTTCGCCAGATCCTCCGGCGCGTCCTCCGTCTCGCGAAAGGCCTCCAGGCGATCCATCATCGTGAAAATCTCCTGCTTCTCCTCCGGAGACATCGCCGCTTTCTTCCGCGCCAGACGCTCTGCCAGCGCCGCCTCCTGCTTCTCCAAAAGCCCTTCCACGGGCTTTAACACCACAACACTGTAATGCGTATTTTCCAGGAGCCATCTGCGGATCAGCTCCACATAATAATCGCTCCCCACTTTGCTGCGCAGCTTCTCGAATACCGCCAGCATCTCAATGTGCACAAACGGCTTGTGCTCATCATAGAGCCAGCTGTCCAGCATCTGCAGACCGTACATCAGTCCCTTGGGATAGGATCCGAAATCCGCCTCCCGATACTTGAATTCATAATAATTGAGTGCCGCCAGCAGGGCTTTCTCATCCATCCCGTCTGCGGCAATCCCCGCAAGCACCTCCCGCACGGTCGAAAGGAACAGATCCAGTTTGTCCGTGGTGGTTCCCTTCGCCACCACGCCGAAATAGGGTTGTCTGATGCCGTCATCAAAGATACTGTACACGTCCTTGCCGATTCCGCGATCCACCAGCGCCTGCTTTAACGGCGCCCCCGGCGCAGAACACAGCGCATAGTCCAGAATCTGGAATGCCATGCACAATTCGTTGTCCGTGCTGTCTCCCACTGCGTAATTGACCGTCAGATACGTGTTCTCCTCCGCACTCTCCCCTTCGTTCAGCGGATATTCCTTCACAATGGGCGCCGCGCTGCGACGATCCGTATCGGCCTCTGCCTCCACCGCGGAATCCACTGCGAGCGCATCAAACCCGCCCAGATAGTGCTTGTCTATGAAATCAAGCTTCTCCGCCATATCCATATCCCCGTACAGATAGATATAGCTGTTGGAGGGATGATAATATCTGCGGTGAAAATTTAAAAACTCCTCATACGTCAGCTCCGGTATCACATCCGGATTGCCGCCCGAATCCACGCCGTACGCCGTGTGGGGATAGAGTGCGTTCATGACGGCGGTCTCCAGCACATCGTCCGCCGAGGAATACGCCCCCTTCATTTCATTATAGACCACACCATTGATGGTCAATGGCGCGTCCTCGCCCTCCATCTCGTAGTGCCAGCCCTCCTGCCGGAAGATCTCCTCCTTGCCGTAGATATTCGGGTAAAACACCGCGTCCAGATAGACGTGCATCAGATTTTGAAAATCCTGATCGTTGCAGCTCGCCACCGGATACAGCGTCTTGTCCGGATACGTCATGGCGTTGAGGAAGGTATTCAACGACCCTTTCACCAGTTCCACAAACGGATCCTTCACCGGAAACTCCTTCGAGCCGCACAGCACCGAGTGCTCCAGAATATGCGGCACGCCCGTGGAATTAAACGGCGGCGTGCGAAAACCGATGTAAAACACCTTGTTTTCATCGTCATTTAACAAAAGCGCCACCTTTGCGCCGGTCTTTTTATGCCGCAGCAGCATGCTCATGCTGTTGATATCCTTGATCGGTCTGCTCTCGATCACTTCATAAGCCGCCAGTCGCTCCACCGCGGCCACATTTTCTGCCTGATTCATCCTGATTTTACACCTTTCTTTTTCATTTAAATAATTGCTCAAAACCCCATCAGCGCCAGCTTACTCACCGCAAGCTCCTGCACCGTGAGCCCGATCGCTTCCTTTTCCTCCTTAGACAGCCCAGCCAACTGATCCACGGACATCATTTTGGTGTCGTACTCCCTGGTCACCCTTCCGCCGAGATGCTTTTTCTCACGGATATAATTCACTTTCACCCGCGCCCTCAGCTGCCGGTAGATCTTGATCAGAAAGCTTTTCTCTTCCAGATAATACAAATGCGTCTCCAGCGTATCCTCCGGATCGGCCTTGGGTAAAATATACCGCTCCGTCACCAGCTGAAATTTGAAGGGGACATCCTCTGTGTTCAACAGCTCCTCCAGCGTATATTTGCTCCCGATATACACCGTTCCCACATCCTGCACACAATATTTATAATCTTCATAAACCGTTTTATTCATCCGTTATGTCCTCGATTTTGAAGCCGCTCATCCGCACGGCATCCCGGATCCGTTGTTCGCTCATGCCCGTCTCCGCGGCGAGCTCCTGCACAGTCACCTTGCGCCGCAGCTCATCCGCCATCTGTCTGGCCTGATCCGCCACGCGGTTGACGCGGTCCGCCACCTTTTGATCTGTCTTTTCGTTGCGGACATTCTCTGCGATATACTCCTCCATGGCGTCCATGATCATTTTCGCCAGCATGCCCTGCGCTTCCTCCGGCTTTTCCAGACTGCCCAGCATCCCCACGCCGAAGGCCAGCGCCAGATTGCCCTCACCGATCAGATCCTCCAGGAAAATCCCCTGCCCCGCATAGAGCTTGGCGATCTCCGCCACATCCTTCAGATGCGCATGCACCAGCTTTTCCTGTGCATCCCGCTCTCCGGCCATGGCCGACAATGTCAGCGCCTGCATCTGCCCCTCGCTGTAGTCCCCGAGGGTTAAGATCTCCTCCAGATAATCCTTCAGATAGTCCCGCTCCTCCTCGCTTAAAAACGAATCCGGATCCACGGGCTGTCCGATGCCGACCTTGTGTTTGAGCAGATAATCGTACACCAGCTGCAATTGTTCCCCGCTCAGCGCCAGATCCGCAAACGCCTCCTGCACCTGCTCCTCACTGACACAGTTTCCCTGTTCTTTGGCAAGCGCCCGCACCTTTTCCAAGGTCTGCGCAAATTGTACTTCCCGATTCATACGGCCCACATGCCTCCTCAAATCTTGTGCTCATGCGTGAATAAATGATCCTGACAGTATTCGTAGCTGCCGGCACATTTGGAACAGTACCGGAACGCAAGCTCCGGATAGTCCGCATCGGTTCTGCCGCAGATGCAGCATTTGTGTCCCGCCTGCTTCTCTCCGGCGCGCACCTGCTGTTTGAACACCACCTTGCGCTTGACCTGTTTGGGGCTCAAATAGGACAGATTCCGGCTGCGCAGCCAGAAGATCAGGAAGTTTAACAACGATGCCGCGATGGCCACCACCGAGAACCATGCAAACGGTCCGCCGAAGAATCCGGAGACCATATCGATCACTAAGATCAACGCATAGATAATCGCCAGCCACTTCACCTTCACCGGCACCACGAACATCAACAGCACCAGATTGTCCGGATAAGTCGCTGCATAAGCCAGGAAAATGGACATATTGATATAGTAGGTGCTGAACATCAGTGATCCTAAGGAAAAGAACATCGCCTCGCCCGACATCCGCAGGAAATTCCCGCCGTAGTACGCGCCGTACACCTCGCCGATCTGCTCAATTCCCTCCTGCCCCAGCAGCAGATAGCAGACGCCCATACATACAAAGGCGGCGATCACCGTGATCAGCATGCCGCCGAAGATATATACATTGTAGCGATACGTCCCCCAGGTGCGCTCCAGGTTGGTTCCGATACTATAATAGAAAAACAACATGATGATCGTAAAGACATCCAATGAAGAAGGCGGGCTGATGATCCAGGTAAAAATACGCCATACCTGTCCGTGCAGGATCTGATAAGGATCCAGGCGCAGAAACTGCATAAAGTCCGCATTGACCAGCTGGATGATATAGCCTGCCACATAACACAACACCAGAATCAGAGACAGATTCGGGATGGCATACCTGCCGAATCGACTCTCAAAGCTCCTGTTTCCACCATTTTTTTTCATAAAAAGGTCACTCCCTTTTTGGTACATTTTCCCTATATTTACGCATATACATGGTATATTTTACCATGTGAAAATCCATAAGTAAACCAAGGTTTTTCTATTTTACAAAGATTTTAGGATTCCTCACAGATGTTTCACATTTTGTTCGTTGCATTTTAGAATTGAATGACGTATAATGGGTTGGAATGTCGTCCGGGACATTCTTTTGTCGGATCATGTCAATCCGGCTGCACAAACACAAGTGGTTTTGCATGATTTTTATTTGGAAGGATGATATATATGAACGAATCCACCATGCACGCAACCTGCGGTATTGATATCGGCTCTACCACCGTCAAGATTGCCATTCTGGATGAACAACATCATATTTTATTTTCCGATTATGAGCGGCATTTTGCCAATATTCGGGAGACCCTGCATGGACTTTTGGAAAAAGCGTATACACAGCTGGGCGATCTCACGCTTCATCCCATGATCACCGGCTCCGGCGGTCTGACACTGGCCAACCATTTGGGCGTCCCCTTCACACAGGAGGTCATCGCCGTAGCTACCTCTCTGCAGGAGCTGGCCCCCAAGACCGACGTGGCGATTGAGCTGGGCGGCGAGGACGCTAAGATCATTTATTTTGAGGGCGGCAACGTCGAACAGCGCATGAACGGCATCTGTGCCGGCGGTACCGGCTCCTTTATCGACCAGATGGCGTCCCTGATCCAGACCGACGCCGCCGGTCTCAATGAGTATGCCAAGAATTATCAGTCTTTATACACCATTGCCGCGCGCTGCGGCGTATTTGCCAAGACGGATATCCAGCCCCTGATCAACGAGGGCGCGACCAAGGAAGATCTGTCCGCCTCGATTTTTCAGGCGGTGGTCAACCAGACCATCTCCGGTCTTGCCTGCGGTAAGCCGATTCGCGGCCATGTGGCGTTTCTGGGCGGTCCGCTGCACTTCCTGGATCAGCTGAAAGCGGCCTTTATCCGCACGCTGGGCTTGGACGAGGAGCATATCATCGATACGGACAACTCCCACCTGTTTGCCGCCATCGGTTCCGCACTCAACGCCAGGGAGGACATCTCCTTCTCCATGACGGAGATGGTGCAAAAGCTCTCCTCCGAGATCAAGATGGCGTTTGAGGTGGAGCGCATGGAGCCGCTCTTTGCGGATGAGGCAGCCTATGCAGCCTTCAAAGAGCGCCATGGCAAACACCATGTGGAGACCGGCGACCTCGCCACTTACCGTGGCAAAGCGTTCCTCGGCATCGATGCGGGTTCCACCACGACCAAGGTGGCGCTCGTGGGCGAAGCCGGTCAGCTGCTCTACTCATTTTACGCCAACAACGACGGCAGCCCTTTAAAGACGTCGATTCGCTCCTTAAAAGAGATCTATGCGCAGCTTCCGGAGGGCGTACAGATCGTGCGCTCCTGCTCCACCGGCTACGGTGAGGCTTTGATCAAAGCGGCCTTTTTGCTGGATGACGGCGAGGTGGAGACCGTGGCGCACTACAATGCTGCCGCCTTTTTCAATCCGGATGTGGACTGCATCCTCGACATCGGCGGTCAGGATATGAAATGCATCAAGATCAAGAACCAGACGGTGGACAGCGTACAGCTCAACGAAGCCTGCTCCTCCGGCTGCGGTTCCTTTATTGAGACCTTCGCCAAATCCTTAGACTACAGTGTACAGGATTTTGCCAAGGCCGCACTGTTTGCCGCCCATCCCATCGATCTGGGAACACGCTGTACGGTCTTCATGAATTCCAAGGTGAAACAGGCCCAGAAGGAAGGCGCCTCCGTGGCGGATATCTCCGCGGGTCTGGCCTATTCCGTCATCAAGAACGCACTGTTTAAGGTAATCAAGGTCTCCGACGCCTCGGAGCTTGGCAAAAACATTGTCGTACAGGGCGGCACCTTCTACAACGACGCCGTTCTGCGCAGCTTTGAAAAAATCGCGGACTGCGAGGCCATCCGCCCCGACATCGCGGGCATTATGGGCGCATTCGGCGCCGCTTTGATCGCACGGGACAATTACGAAGAGGGCTATGAGACCTCCATGCTCTCCTACGAGAAAATCTGCGCCCTGCAATTCGAGACCAGCATGGCCAAGTGTAAGGGCTGCACCAACAACTGCCGACTGACCATCAACAAATTCTCCGGCGGCCGTCAGTTTATCTCCGGCAACCGCTGCGAGCGCGGCATCGGCGGCAAGAAAAATGTAAACAACATTCCGAATCTGTTCGAATATAAATTACACCGATTGTTCCAGTACAGCTCTCTGGATGCCGACAAGGCGCCCCGCGGCACCGTCGGAATTCCCAGAGTCCTGAACATGTATGAAAACTATCCCTTCTGGCATGTGTTTTTCACAGAGCTGGGATACCGTGTCGTACTCTCCCCGAGTTCAAACCGCAAGATTTATGAGCTCGGCATCGAGTCCATCCCCAGCGAGTCGGAGTGCTATCCGGCCAAGCTCGCCCACGGGCATGTGACCTGGCTGATCCGGCAGGGGGTTGACTTTATCTTCTACCCCGCGCTGTTTTACGAGCGCAACGAGTTCGAAGATGCCAACAACCACTACAACTGCCCGATCGTGACCTCCTACTCGGAAAACATCAAGAATAACGTGGAGGAGATCACCTCCGGTCAGGTGCGCTTCCGCAATCCGTTCATGTCCTTCCGGGATGTGGACACGATCACGGACGCCCTTGTCAGAGAATTTTCGGACATTCCGAAGCAGGAAATCGCCGCTGCAGTACGCAAGGGCTTTGATGAGCTGAACGCCATGCACAAAGATATGCAGCAAAAAGGAGAAGAAACCCTGCAATACTTAAAGGATACCGGCCGTCGCGGCATCGTCCTCGCCGGACGTCCCTACCACGTGGATCCCGAGATCAATCACGGGATTCCGGAGCTCATTACCTCCTACGACGTGGCGGTATTTACAGAGGATTCCATCTCCCACCTGGGCTGTCCCGAGCGGCCGCTCATCGTCTCCGACCAATGGATGTACCACTCCAGACTGTACGCCGCGGCAAGCTATGTAAAAACGGTGGACAATCTGGATCTGATCCAGTTGAATTCCTTCGGCTGCGGACTGGATGCCGTGACCACAGACCAGGTCAACGATATTCTCTCCGGCTCCGACAAGATCTATACCTGTCTGAAGATTGATGAAGTGAATAACCTTGGCGCGGCGCGCATCCGGATTCGCTCTCTGCTCTCCGCCATCGCTGTGCGGGAGCGCATGAACAAGCAGCGAACCATTCGTTCCTCCGCCATTGTGAAGGTGCCCTTCACCGAGGAGATGCGCAAGGACTACACCATCCTCTGCCCGCAGATGTCGCCGATCCATTTCGAGATTCTGCAGCCTGCGTTCAACGCCTGCGGCTACAATTTCGAGGTGCTGGACAACGACAACCGACACTCTGTGGACATGGGCTTAAAATACGTGAACAACGACGCCTGCTACCCGTCCTTGCTGGTCGTAGGCCAGATCATGGAAGCACTGCACTCCGGCAAATACGATCTGCATAAGACAGCCATCATCATGTCGCAGACCGGCGGCGGATGCCGTGCGACCAACTATATCGGTTTCATACGCCGCGCCCTGCAGAAAGCCGGCATGGAATATATCCCCGTCATTTCCCTGAATCTGGCGGGCATTGAGTCCAACCCCGGCTTCCATCTGAACGCGGATCTGCTGCTGCGGGCAGCGATCGGCGCACAGTTCGGCGATATCTTCATGCGCTGCGTCTATCGCATGCGCCCCTATGAGGCTACCCCGGGCAGCGTGGACGCCGTTCACCAAAAGTGGCTGAAGGTCGTACAGGATTTCGTCACGGCCAAGCACATCAACCTCTTGAAATTTAACGGCCTCTGCCGGCAGATCATACGGGACTTTGACAATATTCCGCTTCTGGAGATCCGAAAGCCCCGCGTCGGCATTGTGGGCGAGATTCTGGTCAAGTTCTCCCCCGCCGGCAACAACCATCTGGTGGAGCTTTTGGAGCAGGAGGGTGCCGAGGCCGTTGTGCCCGATCTGATCGACTTTATGCTCTACTGCTTTTACAATCAGGTATATAAGGCGGAATATCTGGGCACCAGCAAGCGGGCGGCGCGTCTGTCCAAGCTTGGCATCTGGGCGATAGAGAACGTCCTTCGCAAGGCCACGGTGGATGAACTGAGAAAGAGCAAACATTTCTCCACCCCGACGCCCATCCGCAAAATTGCAGACTTCGCGGAGCCCATTGTCAACATCGGCAACCAGACCGGTGAGGGCTGGTTCCTCACAGGTGAGATGGTGGAGCTGATCCACGATGAAGTGCCCAACATCGTCTGCACACAGCCCTTCGGCTGTCTGCCCAACCATGTGGTGGGCAAGGGCGTCATCAAGGCGCTGCGCAAGGCCTATCCGGAGTCCAACATTGTGGCCATCGATTACGATCCCGGCGCCAGCGAAGTAAACCAGCTGAACCGCATCAAACTGATGCTGTCCACCGCACAGAAAAACATTGAAAAAAGAGGCACCCGTTAGGATGCCTCTTCCTGTTTCTGGTCCATAAATTGCTGCAATGCCTGCACCACTTCCTCCGGATCCAGACCATATTCCTCCATCATTTCACTTACCTTCTCCAACTCCTGCAAGCGTTTTGCCTCCATCAGTTCCGCCAGCTCCGCACGCTCCGAGTCGATTCTGGTCAGCAGCGCATCGATGATCTCCTGCTTCGCCTCAATTTTTTCATCCAGCGTTTTTCTCTGTCCTCTAGCCATATTGCCTACCTCCTATGATTTGTGAAAAGCATCCGCTTTTCCGCTCTCTATAGTATATGGACAAGTCTGGCAAAATATTCCTCCAAAATAAGCTTTTCTCAGATCCACATTCCCTCGTACTCCACCTCGTTCAGATCGTAGGGCGTCACCTGATATACATAATAGTTCAACCAGTTGCTATACAGGTTGTTGCTATGGCTCCTCCACTGCAAAAGCGGTCGCTGTGTCGGATCATCCTCCGGGAAATAGTGGTATGGTATCTGGATGTTCAGACCCTTCCCCAGATCCCGCTCATATTCATTGCGCAGAGTATACCGGTCATACTCCGGATGCCCGTTGACAAAAATCTTTCTGCCGCCCTCCGCGATGGCGAGAAACACGCCCGCCGCGTCGGACTCCGCCAGCACCGTGATCTCCTCGCAGGCATGGATCGCCGCCGCCGGGGTCTCCGTATGCCTGCTGTGCGGTGCCAGGAAGACATCGTCAAAGCCCCGCACCAGCGGGATCTTGCGGTTGGACACCCTGTGTTCATACACGCCGAACAACTTCTGCGGAAGCTGTCTCTTGTTGATGCCGTAATAGTGATAAAATGCCGCCTGTGCAGCCCAGCAGATGTGCAGCGTCGAGGTCACATGATCCTTCGTCCAGTCGAACACCTCGCAGATCTCGTCCCAGTAATCCACCTCCTCGAAGGAGATATCCTCCACCGGCGCGCCGGTGATAATCATGCCGTCGTACTTTTTCTCCTTCACCTCGTCAAAGGTGACATAAAATTTATTCAGATGGCTGGCCGGCGTATTCTTGGAAATATGATTCCGCACATTCATAAAGGTCACATCAATCTGCAACGGCGTATTGGACAGTGCCCGCAGAAGCTGCAGCTCCGTATCCTGCTTCACCGGCATGATATTCAAAATCAGCACCTGCAGCGGACGGATGTCCTGATGCATTGCGCGGTTTTCGTCCATCACAAATATATTTTCATTTTCCAGAATTTCCTTTGCAGGAAGTTCACTCTGTGTCTTAATCGGCATATCTGTTTCCTCAATCTTTCTGTCTTATTTGCTCTATTGCCTTGCTGTCTGCCACACGCATCTGTCATTCCCCATCGCCCAGATACTGCGCAATAAAATCCTCCTCCGACAAAATCGGCACGGAGAGCTCCTTCGCCTTTTTATTCTTTGTAGAATTGGACGTTACATCATTATTGATCAAGCAGGTGGTCTTGCCCGTGACACTGCCTGTCACCTTGCCGCCCCGATCCTCAATGATCGCCTTTAGCGCATCTCTGTTTTCGTAATGCTGCAAACTGCCCGTGATCACGAAGCTGTGCCCTGTCAGCGTCTGCTGCGCCGCATTCACCTGCGGTTTTTCCAGTGTTACCTCTGCAAGCAGCGCCTCCAGCCTTCTCTGATTGTCCGGGTCCTGCATATAAGCGGCGACGGCGCCTGCCAGCACCTCGCCGATGCCCTCAATCTCTCCCAGTTCCTCCGTTTTCGCCGCGCGGATCCGCTCCAGATCATAATCAAAATGCTTGCACAACAGCTTTGCATTCGCCACACCGATCCCTGTGATCCCCAGCGCGTACAACAGTCTGGGCAGCGTGGTATTTCTCGCCTGATCGATACTTTCGATCAGATTCGCATAGGACTTCTCACCAAACCCTTCCATCTGCGTGATCGCATCCCGATAGCGATCCAGATGGAACAGATCCGCGAACTCCCGTATAAACCCTCTGTCGATGAACTTTTCCAAGGTCATCTCCGACAAACCATCCATGTTCATGGCGTCTCTGCTGACAAACAGTGTAAAAGCCTTGATATGCTTTGCCGCACATTGCTCATTGGTACAATACAGCGACTGCACATCATTCACTTGCGAGATCTTGGTCGGCTGTCCGCAGACCGGACAGACCGCCGGAATCTCCAGCGTGTCGCTCTGCGTCAGGTTCTCCGCGATCTGCGGAATGATCATATTGGCCTTGTAGACCGTGATGCGGTCTCCGATACCTAGCCGCAGCCCCCGCACGATACTGACATTATGCACGGATGCCCGGCTCACCGTAGTGCCCTCCAGCTCCACCGGTGCAAAAATCGCCACCGGATTGATCAGGCCGGTGCGGCTGGCGCTCCACTCCACTTCGAGCAGCGTCGTCTCCCGTATCTCATCCGCCCACTTGAACGCGATGGAGTCCCGCGGGAATTTCGCCGTGCGTCCCAGAGATCTTCCATAGGCAATATCCTCATAGACCAACACCAGGCCGTCCGAAGGAATCTCATAATCCGCGATCTTTTGTTCAAAATAAGCGATTCTGTCCAGAATTGTATCCGGATCCACCAGATAGTGCTCCACTACGGCAAATCCCTGTTCCTGCAAAAAAGCAAACTGTCGTGCGCGGGAATTGGCAAATTCAATCCCCTCTGCCGCAACCAGACTGAACGCAAAAAACTGCACATTCCGCTCCGCCGTGATCTGGTTATTTAACTGTCTGACCGAGCCGCTGCACAGATTACGGGGATTCTTGTAGCGATCCGCCTCCTCCGGAATCTCCCGGTTGATCTTCTCAAAATCCGGATAACTGATGACCGCCTCGCCCCGCAGGATCAGCTCCCCCTGAAAGGCGATCTGTAGCGGCAAATTCTTAAAGGTACGGGCATTGTTGGTGATCACCTCGCCAATCTCCCCGTTGCCTCTGGTCACGGCCTTCTCCAGCCTGCCGTCCCGATAGGTCAGCACGATGGTGAGTCCGTCCAGCTTCCAGCTCAGCAGCGCCTCATGCCCCTGCAGCCAGCTTCTTAACTCCTCGCGATCCTTGGTCTTTCCCAACGACAGCATCGGCGTCTCGTGACGCTCCTTGGGCAGCTCATCCACCGCCTCGTAGCCCACGCGCACGGTGGGACTGCCGGACAATACGATCCCTGTGCGCTCCTCCAGCGCCGTCAGTTCATCGTAAAGTGCATCATATTCATAATTGCTCATGATCTCGCGATCTTCCGCATAATATGCCCTGGAGGCCCGATTCAGCGTCTCCACCAGATATTGCATCCGCTGTCTGTCTTTCTCCTCCAGATTCTTCCCGCTAGCCATCACTTATTTTACACCATTCCTTCTTCAAAATCAGTCGAAAGGCCTGCCAGCGCATACAACTGCCTGCGTTCTGCATCCTCCAACTCCCGGAAGGCACCTCTCTGAAGCGCCCCCAACTCTACGTTCAGCACGCGGATCCGCTTCAACGACTTCACTTGGTAACCGCATGCCGCGCACATTCTTCGGATCTGCCGGTTCAGCCCCTGCGTCAACACGATCCGAAACGTATATTTTCCCACCGGCCATACCTTACAAGGCCTGGTGGTCTGCTGTAATTCCTGTAAATAGATTCCCGCCTCCATGCGCTTTCGGAAATCCTCTGTGATCTCCTTGTGCACCTTGACGACGTACTCTTTTTCGTGTCCTCCGGATCCCCGCATCATCGCATGAATCAGATCTCCGTCATTGGTCAAAAGCAGCAGCCCCTCCGAATCTTTATCCAAGCGCCCCGCGTAGGTGACGCGTACCGGATACCGGACGAGATCCGACACCTTTTCTTTTGCGTGCACGTCCCGTTCCGTGCAGGTCACACCCGTGGGCTTATAATAGGCGAGCACAACCTTCTGCTGCTGTCCCAGCACCCGTTTCCCTACCATAACCGTATCCGCAGCGCAGACCATCTGTCCGGTTCTGGCCGTCTGACCATTCACACGCACCCTGCCCTCCGCAATGAGCCGATCCGCATCCCGCCTGGAACAGACACCGCACTGTGCCAGATATTTATTCAATCGAATTGCATCTCCATCGCTATGCGCCGCTATTTTTTTGTCTGTCTGCATAAAGCTCCAACTCCTCCAGCAACCCGACCTTCGGAACCCCGTTTGCCTCTGTCAATCCTCGCTTGGCCGTCTCATCCGCCAACTCATTGTATTTCACATTGGTGTGTGCCGTAACCTTTGTAAAAAGAATCCGGATGCTCTGACTCCACTCCCGCATCGCGCGCGCGTATTTATCCGTCAGATCTGTTTTACTTTTCCAGGCACCCGTGACCCATTTTTCGATCCCCTCGTAATCATAGCACAGCTCTACTTCCTTGTACCCGTTCCGCATGGCTGTGCGCACCGCATACATGGCTCCCAGCATCTCCCCAGTCACATTGCGGGATTTGAGAGATTCCGGCTGATCGCCATTGCCGCAGGCCAGCCGGATTTCGCCGTCCGCGAGCAAAAACACACAGCCGAAGGCGTATCTGGGAAGCGCATCATTGTAGCTGCCATCCACATAGACCAACAGCCGCCCGGGAATCACAGGATAATCCGCTGCTTGGGTCTCCCCGTGCACGGTCTCCTGCACCCCTTCCAGCCCCAGGTAGGCCTGCGCCTCGGCGAGGGTGGCAAATCCCTTGTACACCGCTCCCGGGAAACCGGTCACAGCCTGACTGCAGGATGCCCAATCTTCAAAAATCCCCGTCGTTGTCCCTTTTTTTACTGCGTAATACTTTTTGGCAGCCAACCGCCTTCCCTCCTTTGGGATTGATTTCCTATGATTTCCTATAGTATGAGAAAACTCCTGCGGACGAATCATCCGCAGGAGCAACCTACTCAATATCGTCAGTACCGTCAGACATCTGCATCAGGCGTTGGCAGCGTTGGTGCTGCTCTCCATCTCCGCAATATCCGCAGAAAGTCTCATCAGGGTATCATACGAAATGATACCCTCTTTCGTCAATCTGGTCAAACTATCCGTCAGCGTGCACATGCCCTGCTTACCGGAAGTCTGCATAACGGTCGGCAGCTGTGCGATTTTATTCGTACGAATCATATTCTTTACAGCGTCCGTTCCCACCAGAATCTCCAATGCAGCCGTTCTTCCGCCCTTGTCATCAATTCTGGGCACCAGCGTCTGGGCAATAATACCCTGCAGCAGGTTCGCCACCTGCATACGCACCTGATCTCTCACATCCACAGGACACTCATCAATGATACGGTCGATGGTCTGCGCGGCGGACGCCGTGTGCAGTGTGGACAATACCAAGTGGCCCGTCTCCGCAGCAGTCAACGCAAGTGAGATCGTCTCAAAGTCTCTCATCTCACCGATCAGGATGACATCCGGATCCTCACGCAGCACGCTTCGCAGTGCCGTTCTGAAGTCAGGCACATCTCGTCCCAGCTCTCTCTGGTGAATGATTGCCTTTCCTCTCTCATAACGATACTCGATGGGATCCTCCACTGTGACAATATGACATGCACGGGATTTATTGATCGCATCAATCATAGCAGACAGGGTAGTCGTCTTGCCGCTTCCTGTAGCACCGGTCACCAGCACAAGACCTTTTCTCTTGGATGCCAGCTCCCCGAGCACCGGAGGCATCTCCAGCTCAGCCAGCGTAGGCACCTTGGTGTTGAGCAATCGAATCGCAGCAGCCGCTCTGCCGTTTTGATGGAACACATTTACACGCTGCACGGAACCATCCGAAGACTCAAAGCTGAAGTCCAGATCCTTCCCCTCGGTACTGAACTGCTTCTCCTGCTCTGCTGTCAAAAAGGAATGAATCAGACGGTTTACACCGACGTCATCACGCTCACCGTATTTCACCAATTCTCCGTTGATGCGGATCATGGTAATATCTCCTACCGTCAAATGAATATCTGATGCCTGCAACTGTCTTGCGCCTGCAATCCATTCTTCTATGTTCATGACTGTACCACCCTTCCCTTTCCACGCTATTTAATCTTAAACTGAATACCACTGGCCGACAAATACACATCGCTGGACTCGTGTGCGATACGCTGGTTCACCATACCCAGAATATTGCGCTTCGCCAGCTGTAACGGATCACTCGGGATGGCCGAAAATCCTGTCTCCAGAGAAATCACGACAATATCCCCCTCGATCAGCCGGATCTCCTCGTGCATCAGTTTCACGTCCTCAATGATGCGCTTCTCGATCTCCTTCTCCATCTCCATATCCAGCTGCTCAATATCCGGACACATCTCTTCTATCACGATATCCGCATAGTCATACAGATTATCAAAAATAACAAACTTGTGCTTATCAAACAGCGTGTGCGGCTCCGATTCTACATGCTCATGGATTTCCCATTCCACAAGATTCTTTTTGTTGTCATATTCGATTCGATTGCGTGCATCATCGTCCAATATCTTCGGACAGATGTACAATACATTATCACAGGCCGCAAACTGAGAGATTGCCCATCTGGATTTACCGCTGGTAGATCCGCCGGTCAAAAGAATTGTCCTTGCCATAGATCCCTTCTCCTTTCATAACCCCATATATCTATAATCTACCATTTTTTAGTCAAAATGTAAACAAAAACTTATTCTTGTATAGAAATCTGAAAAAGCCTGAACACCACAGTGTCCAGGCTCTTCCAGATTCATATATTTTGCAGCGATTTTATTTATGCAACAGACTTACCAATTTCCCTGAAACAATCGTAAATGTCGCCGTCTTACTTCCCACGCAGGCATCGCTGGTGCCATTCACGATGACTGTCGCCTTGCCCTTGTTCACGTTTCCGGCATAAGTCACCACATACTGGTCTGCCGGTACCGTCACCATATTTTTACCGGATCCGATGGTCACTACAACCGCCGGTTCAATCGCCTGACCGGTGTATTCCACACGAGACAGCTTCTTCTGGTTGGCATCCACTACAGTAACTTTGGCTTTGGAAAGATCATAGGTCGCCTTTCGCACCTGATACGTCAGCACCAGATAACCGTCTGTGGTGTTCCCAGCGGCGGCATTTTCTGCATAATTGCCCTTGCCGAAAATCTTCACATAAACCGTCGCATACGGCTGATCATCCGTCAGCGAAATCAGATTGCCTTTACCCACCGGATTCTGCAGTCCCTCATCCGCATAATATGTGCAGGTATAATCCGATTTCTTCAAGAGCGTATCACCTATGCGGATGATCGGTGCCGAAACATAGGTGCCAGCCTTTCCTGTATACGCCTTGTCACCGATCATGATCTGTGCTTCGCCCGCACGATACAGTTCGCTAAGTCCTGCCGGAACGATCGTAAAGCTTCCCTTTACCGCCTTTGTCCCCTTGTAATTGCCCAGGAAGGTAATCGTGTATTTCGCCGTTCCTGCCTTTTTATTGGCGGAAAAGGCAATCTTATAGTCCTTCCCTTGGGTAAGGAGTACATTCTCAGCGGCGCTCGCTCCCTGCTTTGCCGCATACACCGCCAGATCATCAGCGATGGTTACGCCTGCACTCGCATAAGGGTATCCCTTGGCCGCGTCAGGGTTGGTATTCTGCACTGTGATATTTGCTTTCTGCGGCTTAATTGTAAATTTCTTCGTGATAATGCCGGCATAATCTCCCTTGCCGACCACCATCACCTTCGCGGAACCTGCGTTTACATTGTCCGCATAGATTACCGTATAATCCTCATCCACGGTCAAATCCAGCTTGCTCTTCGCATCTGTAACGATCACAGACGGCATCTTAGGTGTTCCATCATACACGAGCGCACTCTGATCCGTCGGTGCAAGCTTTACCGTGAACTTCTTCAGTTCCTTCTTCTCCTTGACCGTAACGGCGATTGATGTTGTTCCTGTATAGTTGCCGATTCCTTCGATGACAAACGTACCCTTCGTGGAATCGTCCGCATGGTACTTGCTGGTAAAATCCTTGTTTGCTTTCAGTGCAACGCCATGGAAAAAAAGCGTCGGAACCGCTTTGTCTACATTGTCTGTCACCACATCGCCCTTTACTACGTCCGGATCATCAATATCCTTGCGTTCAATCGTAAAGGAAATGGTTACACTTCCCGTCAGATTGCCTTTGCCGGTCACCGTAATGGTAGGTTGCTTCTGATTAGATGTTGCATCTGCCGCATTTATATTGTTGCTATATTTTACCGTGTAATCAATACCCTCCTGCAACGGTTCTCCGTCGTTCGTGACCAGAATTGCCGGTTTGATCTGCGTACCGGTATATGTGTATATAGCGTCTTCATCCGCCAGCTTCAGCTGGAAACCATCGTGATTTTCTATTTTGCTCCAGTGTGCATAGATCGTCGCATCGCCTGTGCAGATCGTCTCTGCCGTCACCTGCTCGCCGCCCTCTGCTGCTGTGAACCAACCGAGGAAGGTATAGCCGGTGCGGGTAGGAGTTACGAGATCGCCATACGCGCTACCGTAAGTGATTGTCTTCTCTGCGGCCGCGGTCTCCAGCGGATCTCCACCGTTGACATCATAGGTCAGCTTGCACGCGATCGGTGACCAATGTCCGTAGATCGTCGCATCGCCCGTGCAGATCGTCTCCGCCGTCACCTGCTCGCCATCCTCTGCTGCTGTGAACCAACCAAGGAATGTATGACCGGTGCGCGTAGGAGTTACGAGATCGCCATATGCGCTACCGTAAGTGATTGTCTTCTCTGTCTCTGTGGACTCCAACGGATCTCCACCATTGACATCATAGGTCAGTTTGTATGCAATCGGTGACCAGTGTGCATAGATCGTCGCATCTCCTGCGCAGATCGTCTCCGCCGTCACCTGCTCGCCGCCCTCTGCTGCCGTGAACCAACCGAGGAAGGTATAGCCGGTGCGCGTAGGGGTTGCAAGATCACCATAGGCATCGAATTTAACAACTATTTTTGCAGCTTGTTCCAGCTCATCCCCACCGTTGACATCATAGGTCAGTGTACAATCTATTGGTATAAGATCTTTACTTGCATACAGCCAAATACTATCCGGTATCTCTTCCGAAAACTCCGCGTATTCATTCCCAGCATAATCGTACATGGGCGAAACAGGCAATTCAATAACACAGCCACCTGCAAGACTTGTTTTGGGCAGATGCAATTTTTCCAAAGCCGGACAATAACCAAACATTTCACTTGCTGCATCAACTTTCTGCATGTCAAATTCACTGATATCCAAACATTTTAAACTGCCGCATTTCCAAAACATTTTACGCATATCTGTAGCGCTGGATGTATCAATCTTACCAAAATTTACCTGCTCCAGATTTGTACAGTTGATAAACATTTCATAAAAATCATTTACCTTACTTCCATCAAAATCACTCAAATCAACTCTTCGTAATTTGTTATGCTGTTTGAACATGCAACACGCATCCGTCGTCTCTGACAAATGAATCTCTGCCGCTTCTATCTCTGATGCATAGGCAAACCACTCCGGCGTTTCGGGATCTGTAACATTGCAGTTTCCGGTACCATCTACTGTTAGAAGGATCTCCCCATCTACAGAATCAATCTTCCAGTCAATTCCTTTTTCTGTGCCATTATCAATATGTTTGGTAATCGGTAAGACATCTTGAATATCCGTCTTCTCCAACCAAATACTCTCTTCCTTATGATACGGGAATGTTACATAATAATTTCCCTCTTCATCACGCATGGGAATTGTCGGCAATGGCAGTAGTTCCCATTTCAGGTTTTTCATAGTCCTGACTTTTGTTAAAGACGTGCATCCGAAAAACACGTCCGGCATCCCCCACTCCCCCGAGTAAAATTCAACGTAAAATTTGCTTAAATCAAGACATTTTAAACTACTGCAACCTGAGAACATACTGGTATATAGTTCAATACTATCTATACCTCCCCAGTCAATTGTTTGCAGTTGGCTACAGCCTGAGAACATACGATAAGTATAATCAAGAACTCCTATACTCGAATGCGAGAAGTCAACACTGATAAGGTTGGAAAACCCTGCAAACATACGAGCTCCTTCTGGATTCCCCTCTAAACATATCTCTGCTGTCGTCACTCGATCTGCATAAGCACTCCATGGGATATTGCCGTCCGCATCTTTGAAATCTCCGAATCCACGGATCTCAAGTTTTCCATTTTCATAAATGCACCATCTGACCTCGTTTATTGTACCGCTTGCTAATACTGGCTGTATGTAATCCTTACTCGAATACAACCAGGTATCCGTCGGAAAATCTGCTGTAATTTCTGTATATGCGTTTCCTGCTGCGTCATACAATGCTGCAACAGGTAAACTAATATATGCATCCTCATGTACATCCCGGTCAAAGTTTACCATGAATGTCCTTAATGCCTTTATCGATGTACAACCGTCAAACATATAGATTGATCGATATACTTTCGACATATCAAAACTACTCAAATCTAAGGTTTCCAGTTTCTCACATCCATAAAACATGGAATTCATCTTAATTACACTCTTTGTGTTAAAATTTGAGAGATTCAATTCTTTAAGATTGCTACATCCCCGAAACATACCTGCCATTGTTACGACTCCAGATGTATTAAATCCGCTTACATCTAAGCTTTTCAGGCTGCTACAGTACGCAAACATGGATTCCATAGATTCAACTGGTCCAATATGAAATCTACTTAGATCTATACTTTCCAGGCTACTACAATATGCGAACATGGAACTCATATTTTCAATATTTGAAGTATCAAATTTTTCAAGATTAATTTTACGCAACTTACGTGCATTATAAAACATGCCGGAGGCGTTTGTTGTTTCCGTCAACGCAACCTCTGCACTTTCAATGAATGGCATATAGGCTTCCACTCCGCTTAGATCGCCTGTGCCTTCTATCGACAGCGTGACTTCACCATCTATCTTATTAATAGACCAATCAATTCCCTGATCTGTGTCGTTATCCAAGTGTTCTTCGATTGGCAACAGTTTTTCAAAGCCTTCATCATCCGGCCTCTTAAGTACTATACTTTCCGCATTTCCTGCCGGTATTTCTACATATAACTCTCCCGCTGCATCAACCATGGCAACAGGGAGTTTCACTAGATATTGATTATTTTTGAATGTTTTTAGCGTCTCTAATTCAAAACAATCATCAAACATTTCGATTGTTTCGTGTTTTTTTATCGTTGCATTGCTGAGATCAAAACTACTAATATCCAGTTCCCTTAATTTTATACAACCATCAAACATCTCCTCAGCACAAGTTATATGACCGGTATCAAAACTGCTTAAGTCCAAATTAGTCAAACTACAACACTGGTAAAACATCTTCTCCATATGCATCACACAACTGGTATCAAAACTACTCAAGTCTATTTGTTCCAAACCTGTGCAACACCAAAACATTCCATGCATCTCAGTAACATGACTTGTATCAAATTGGCTCAAATCCAATGCTTCCAAACTATAACAATGGGCAAACATATAATACATTCCCGTTACATTGCTGGTGTCAAACGAACTAAAGTCCAAGCTCTTTAATTTTTCACAAAACTCAAACATTCCCCCCATATCCGTCACTTGACTAGTATCAAAATGACTTAAATCCAGAGTCTCCAATTTCTTACAGCCGCTAAACATCCATCGCATATCCGTCACTTGACTAGTATCAAAATGACATAAATCAATATTAGTCAAATTTACACAGTCTGAAAACATATTTGATGCGTCCTTAACATCTTTCAAGTTTACCTCTGCTGTGATTATCTGATCTGCATAACCATACTCATCAGCATTCCAAGGGATTCTTCCCTTTGCATCTTTAAATTCCCCCTCCCCGCTGATCACCAGATGTCCACTCTGTGAGATACTCCACTCAACCTGATTCACAACACCTCTCGCAATGGGCACCTGCTCCTTGCTTGCGTACAGCCAGGTGCTCGTCGGGAAATCTTCCGTGAATTCCGTATATTCCTTTCCGTCAGCATCGTACATCGGAGCCACCGGCAGACTAAACTGATATTCTCCCCATTGCACATGCTCGCGAATACTATCCGACACCTCCGTCTTGAAGGTATTTATTTCTTCTATGGCAGTACAATTTTTAAACATATCTCCCACGTCATAGACCTGCCGCATATCAAAGCCGCTGACATCTAAGGACCGCAAGCTGCTGCACCCCTTGAACATGCCATTCATATACTCCACAGCACTCGTATCCATCCAACTCAGATCCAGTGTCTGCAAGCTTTCGCAACCGGAAAACATATTTTCTGTCGTGGTAACCTTAGAAGTATCATGATCTGCAAAAACAATCTCTTCAAGGCTCGTACAATTGATAAACATGCCCTCCACACTGGTAACATTGCTGGTATCCCAATTGCTCAAATCCACCCGTTTAAGTGAAACTGCATTTCTAAAGAGGCGTGTCGCATCTGTCATAGACTTCACATCTAACTTTGCAGCTTGAATAAGCGGCATATAAGTATTCCAATCCACCTGCTCGTCTTCATTGAAGCAATTGCCCGTGCCTGTGACTGTTAACAGGATCTCGCCATCAACAACCGTTATCTTCCAGGTGATATGATCTGTCTCATTGTCGATCTGTCCTTCTACCGGCAGCCATTGCTCCGCATTATCCGGATTCAGTCTCTTCAGCAGGATACTCTCTTCCTCTTCCAACGGCATTTCATAATAGGTCGTTCCTTCTGCATCCATCATTGGTACAGGCAATGCAACACTTTCACCGAGATTTTTGATGGTATGTATCGTTTCCAATGCCGTACAACCCTTAAACATGTTGTAGAAATTCTCACAATATGTCACATCAAAATTGCTCAAATCAATTTCTTTTAATGATTTACACCCTAAAAACATCTCGCTCACTGAAGAAACGCCAGACGTATTGAAGCCGCTTACATCAATCGTCTGCAGTTTCGCACAACCAGCAAACATGCTCCTCATTTCGCCAACCTGACTCGTTTCGAATCCGCTCAAATTGATCGATTCCAGCATTTCACAGCCACTAAACATATCACTCATATCCGTCACATGGCTGGTATCAAAGCTGCTCAGGTCAAGACTTTTCAAGCTACTGCAATCCGCAAACATCAATACCATAGACTCAACATTTCCGGTATCGAAGCCACTCAAATCAACTGTCTGTAAATTGGTACATCCCTCGAACATAGCACAGGCCAGATCTGCACCTGTCACATTCACGACTGCAGATACGATTTCTTCTCTGTACTCCTCACTCCATACAGGAACCAGATTTCCTTCCTCCTGCATGAAGTTTCCGGTACCTTCCACCAGAAGCTTGCCATTGGAGTCAATACTCCAATCCACGCCCTGCGCCGTGCCATTGTCCACATGACCGCTATGCACAATCGTCACAGCATCAGAGCCGCTCACATCTCCGCCGTCACCGGTGCCGACACGCGTCTCCGCTGCATCCACCTGTGCCTCCGGCAGATCACTTCCCGACACTCCCGCAATGGCAGCCTCTTCTTCCGCCGCATACGGTGCACTTTCCGCAAGCGTTATCAGACTGGAATCCGTGAGTACCATCAGACAAGCCAGCATAGATGCCAAAATTCTTTTCCCTTTTCTGAAGAATCCTTTCCTCGTCATATCACCTGTTCCCCTTTCTTTACTACCTCGTGTCTAGTAAATATATTTACTATATTTTAGTACAAATCTGTACTATTTTCAAGTGTGACTGAAATAAAAGAATTGGCCTTTTATTTTAGAAACGAAAAAGGGCTGCTTGCAGCCCTCTTCTTGCTTATCGCGTCAATGCTTTCTCCAGACGTTCCATCACTCTTTTGTATTTCTTTTGGTAACTTACTTCGTCTTTGGCTTCCTTGTATTCGTTAAGCTCTTCCAAATCTTCCTTAAGTCCTTCCACAAAATCCTTGTATCGCTTGTCTGTCATTTCCATTACTTCCTCCTTATCTCCACGCCCTTCTGTAGACGCCTGCAAGGTACAAATTTCCCGCGATCGCCGTGAGCACCCAGGAGCACACAAACAGCAGGTACAACGACAGCGTTGTCCCGAAGTAGGCAAACACGGTATAGATCCACGTCACACGGAACACACAGGCACCGAAGATCACGACTACCATCGGGACAAAGCTCTTGCCCAGGCTTCTTGCCGCCGCGATAGAGCAATCCATGAACGCAGACACACAATAGGACAGCCCCATAATCGTGAGGCGTTCCATCCCTGCCGCCATCACTGCTTCCTCCGCAGTAAACAGCCCCAGAAAATGTCTTCCGGCTGCCACCAGCCCCAAGCCCAAAATAAGCCCACATGCAAAGGCATAGAACATACTGATAAAATAACTCCGCAGCACTCTCTCCCGCTTCCGCGCGCCGTAATTCTGTCCCATGAAGCTTCCACAGGCTGTGTAAAACGCCGCCATCATGTCATAGACCAGATTGTCTGCATTCGCCGCAGCCGCATTGCCCGCTACCACCGTGGCGTCAAAGGAATTGACGCCCATCTGCACGAACAGATTTGCCAGATAAAAGATTCCGTTCTGCAATCCGGACGGCACACCAAGCTGCAACAGCCGCACTGCCTTGTCTCCGCTTATTCTGATCTTCCCCCGCTGCAATCCATAGATCTCTTCACACCGGAACAGGTGCCGCAGGATCAGAAACGCACTGGTATATTGTGAAATGATACTTGCAATCGCCACCCCCTGCACATCCAGATGGCAGACAATCACAAAAAACAGATTTAAGAGCACGTTCATCACACCGGATATCGACAGATACAGCAGCGGCCGCTTGGTATCGCCCGCCGCGCTCAACACTGCATTGCCAAAATTATAGATTGCCAGCGCAGGCAGCCCCAGCAGATAAATGTGAAGATAGCGCGTCGCGCCGTCGATCAATTCGGATTTGGTATGCAGCAATCCCAACACAGTTCTCGCCGAGCTGACGCCCAGAAGCAGCAGTACAAGTCCCGCCACGCCACTGATGATCAGCGCCGTGTATACGGTTTCCTCCGTGTCCTTCACGCGCTTTGCTCCCACAGAGAGCGCCACCAGCACATTGATTCCGCTGGCCAGTCCGATCAACAGTCCCGTATACAGCGCCACCAGCGTGGTCGTGGAGCCCACTGCGCCCAGCGCAATCGGTCCGGCAAACCGTCCCACCACCGCCACATCCGCCATATTGAACAATACCTGCAACATGTTTGACGCCATGAGCGGCAGGCTGAAAAACAGGATCTGTGATGTAAGATTACCGCTTGTAAGATCGTTTGTATTACTGCCTGCCTTTCCGGTGTTTATTGTTTTTTCTTTTTTCCCTTTATTTCCTTTATTCATCCTCTTTGCCTATTCCATTGGGCGATTCTCTGCCCTCATCCTCGTTTTTCATCAGCTACTGCCTGACATAGCTGCTTCATTATAGCACTTTTTACACAGAAAGAAAGCCCCTGAAAATCTACTCTCGCTAACTCTTCTTTTTCCTCCGCTGTCACCCCATAGCACGCCGGATATTCACGAGCATTTTTGTTGCCAAAAGAAAGAGACGCTCACGCGTCCCTTTCTCATAACACCCTCGCTATATTTACTTGCACCACTTATCTTCAAATTCCTGCGTTCCGCCCGCACCGGCCGCATCCCGCAGCATTTGCTTCAACACTTCCGTATCCCGCTCCGCATATATGCGTTCCTTTACCTTCTCTGGGACATCTCCGTGGCTGGAGAGCAACTGCAGTACACTTTCGGCTCTGCCCTCGGCTCTTCCCTCATCCCGGACATAATCATCCTCAGCCCATCTGTCCCGAACCGCTTTTTGATGCTGTTCAAATATCCATCTCAGATCTCTGACCAATCCCATTCTTCTCACCGCTTCCACTGCTTCTGACATACCTCTGCTTTTTGATTTTATCATATCCAAATCCTCCTCGCAAGTCGCGTTAAATAGCCGGATCCAGTCATTCAGCGCATTGTCACCGGTGAGCTGTTTCCGCAGTTCTATGATGTGGATCTCAAACAGATCCGTCCATTCCTTTCCGTCCGCATCCTTTAATGTAAATACGGAATGGTTCTTCCCGCCCGGAATCTGGTTGAAGTCCAGGATACTGATTGTAATACATTTCCGCAAGCGCTCATACCTCTGCCCCACCCACAGGTTGTCCGCGTAGAGCCTTGTCAGATAGAAAAGGTTCCGCTTCGTCCAGTCCTTCTGCGGACGGAGTTGCATCTCAATATCAATCTTTGTGCCGTCATCCAACTCCAGCGCGATATCCAGGATTCCCTGCTTCTGCCATGCAAACCGCTTCCGCAGGAACGGATTGACGATCCGAACCGACTGTATTCTCTCAAGCGGAATTTCCGTCGTGTCGCTGATGAACTGCTTCCTGACATCCTCGATCCCAAATAATTCTTTAAATGCAAAATCTGCTTTTACTGATACAAAACTCATCTGCCCTCCTGTTTCCGCAGGAGACACGATTCCACGCGAAGCCCCTGCTTTTAAATTGTTTTCATTGGATTTAAAAGCATAGACTTCCTGACATACAGAATAATACATACATATGCAATCAAAGATGATTAGAATTTGTTATGCTTTGCAATTATACTAATATATTCTCGCAAGTCTGTCAAGCAATTTCTAGTTAAAGATCAACTCCCTCATATTTCACTTCACCTGAAAATTATTGTGCAATGATCTCCTCCGCCATGGCAAACAATTCCTCCGCGCTG
>JAFVAO010000059.1 GCA_017480445.1 Lachnospiraceae bacterium | reverse complement strand
GATATTGACCGCAGACTGTATGGGAAGAACGCTTCTCATGTGATGAAGACAGACGTGCATGAGAAAGAAGAAGGCTATGAGGTGGATATCGATCTGCCGGGCTTTAAGAAAGATGAGATCCAGCTGAATCTGGAGAACGGTTACCTCACGGTCAGCGCTGCGAAGGGTCTTGACAAGGATGAGCAGGACAAGAAGGGCAAAGTGATCCGCAGGGAGCGTTACGCGGGTTCTATGCAGAGAAGCTTCTACGTGGGCGATGCCCTGACGGAGGAGGATGTGAAGGCCAGATTCGAGGACGGCGTGCTGAAGCTGTCTATTCCGAAGAAGGATGCGCAGGCTGTGCCTGAGAAGAAAACCATTCTGATCGAAGGGTAAGGCAAACAACAGCGAAACATGAGGAAATGAATGAGATCTGATGAAAACTCCGTCGGGATTGTTTCCGGCGGGGTTTTTATATTATACAAAATCCTGAAAATGTGATACAGTAATTATGATACCATTACCTATTTGAAAGGAGTCCCTATGGAGCATACAGATATTGATTCTATGCAGCAAGCGGCTGAAAGCCGCGAGAAAGTGATCGTTCGCACCAGTATCATCGGTATCATCGCAAACCTGTTTTTGGCAGGTTTTAAAGCAGCAGTGGGTATCTTATCCAACTCGATTGCAGTGGTGCTGGATGCGGTGAACAATTTAAGCGACGCGCTTTCGTCCGTGATCACCATCGTCGGTACCAAGCTTGCCGGCAAAGCGCCGGACAAGAAGCATCCGCTGGGCTATGGGCGGATTGAGTATATGACGGCGCTGATTGTCGCGGGCCTGGTGCTTTACGCCGGTATTACCTCGCTTACGGAGTCCGTAGATAAGATCCTGCATCCGGAGACGCCGGACTATTCGATTGTTTCATTGGTGATCATTGCGTCTGCGGTGGTGGTCAAGATTTTTCTCGGAAGCTATGTGAAAAAAACCGGTGAAAAGGTAAACAGCGGTTCTCTGATCGCATCCGGTCAGGACGCCATGTCGGATGCAGTTTTATCGGTATCCGTATTGGCTTCTGCTCTGATTTTCAAGCTCTGGAATATCAGTCTGGAGGCATATGTGGGCGTGATCATTGCCGTGATCATCATCAAGGCAGGTATCGAAATGATGATCGACACACTGGATGAGATTCTGGGTAAGCGCACGGATGCGGAGTTTGCCGCGGCCATCAAAAAGACGATCTGCGAGGATCCGGAGGTGCATGGTGCGTTTGATCTGTATCTGTATAATTACGGCCCCGATCAAAATTATGGCTCGGTGCACGTGGAGGTAGACGATACGATGACAGCCAGTGAGATCGATGCGATGCAGCGGCGTATTCAGGTGAATGTATATGTGAAGCACGGTGTCATTTTGACCGGCATCGGCCTGTATTCGATCAATACAAAGGATGATGTGGCGGGAGAAATGCGCAAAAAGGTGATGGAAACAGTGATGGCGCATGCGTATTCCATGCAGTTTCACGTGTTTTATGCGGATACCGCACAGAAGAAAATGTCCTTTGATGTGGTGCTGAGCTTTGACTGCGACAGAAGTGAGGCAATCGGCGAGATCACCCGCGAGGTGCAGGCGCTTTATCCGGACTACGCGGTGTTCGCGCAGCCGGATATCGATATCACGGGGTAAGTCGGAACCTGCTCCTGACGGAGCAGATCCGCCGTATTAGTCTAATTGGTCGATCAGATCCATGACTTTTTTCTGTTCTCCGGCAACCGCCTCGAACAGCGCGGGAACATTTTCCGCGTAGGAATTTCTCGTGGCCTCGCACAGCTCGGCGGCGGTTGCGGCCAGATCTTTGAAGCCGAGATTCAGGGCGAGTCCCTTGATGGTATGGGAGGCGGTGAATATTTTCTCACGGTCTCTCTCTTCCATACCGGCACAGAGCGATGCGTAATTGGCATCATTTTTGTACAGCTTTACCAGACGCACAATGAGTGTCGCATTGATCAGTCTGCTCAGAACCTCGTTGTAGTCACTGTCGATGGCTGCATACAATTCTTCAATCGTCATGTTTCATCCCTCCAATGTTGTATTCTATCTGGATCCCGAAACCGAATCAATATTGATGCGGAGCACGTAATGTGTTCTCAATAATGCGATAAATATCTTTCTGGAAAATGGCATCCACAGAGCTGTTGTTCATCATTTCCGGAATATCATCCTTCAGATTGTTGAGACATTCCAACAGCAGCGGATTAAAAGCGCCACATTCTCCGCCCATGATCATGTCGAGCGCCTTCTCGTGGCTGTAGGCCTGTTTGTAGCAGCGCTCACTGGTCAAGGCGTCGTATACATCGGCCACGGATACCAGCTGGGCCGAGATGGGGATGTCGTCGCCCACCAGACCGTCGGGGTAGCCCTTGCCGTCATAGCGCTCGTGGTGCCATCTGCACACTTGCGTTGCCATGGTTAAAAACGGGTTGTCGCGGTAGGCCTCGACGGAGGTCAGCATGTCGTATCCGACCGTGGTATGGGTCTTCATGATCTCGAACTCTTCCTGCGTGAAGCGGCCGGGTTTGTTCAGAATGTGGTACGGAATGGAGATTTTGCCGACATCGTGCAGCGCTGCGACCGTGGGGATCATGGAAATCTCCTCGTCGGTGAGATGGTATTTATCGGTCACGTTGAGCAGCTCATGCAGCAGCATGTCCGTCAGATTCTGGACATGCAGGATATGTTGTCCGCTCTCACCGTTACGGAATTCGACGATACTGCTCAAAATATAGATCATCATATGTGTATTGGCGTGCTTATCCATGATCTGCGAGGTGGCGATGCGGGCGAGATGCTGCTCCTTCAGATGCATTTTCATGATGCTGTCCACGCGGTGGCGCACGATTGCCGCGTTAAACGGTCTGCAGATATAGTCCAGCGCACCCAGCTTATAGGCTTTTACGATGAAATTCTGATCGCTTTCGGCAGAGATCATGATTACAGGGATATCCATGCTCTTCCAGCGCCGGTTCAGCTCTGTCAGCACTTGAAAGCCGTCCATCTCCGGCATGACAAAATCCAGAAGCACAATATCGATGTCGTCCTTGCGTTCGTCGATGATCTCCAGCGCCTTTTTACCGCAGTCCGCCTCTAAAATATCGTAGGTATCCTCCAGCATGTCGGCTAAGATCATGCGGTTGATGTCTGAGTCATCGGTGATCAATATCAGTTGTCTTTCTTTTTCCGCGCCCATAATTCTCATCCTTCGCTTTAATGATTGATCAGTGTAAATTGATTATAACACATTTATCGCAGGGAGCGCAATGTTTTCAAAACATGAAAAAATTTTGTCCAAAGCGATTTTAAACATTGATTTTGACGGGGGAGGGGGGTATAATCAAGATAATATGTACCGTTTACGGAAAAACGATGAGAGAGGATGTAGGTCTATGGAAAGAAATCAGAAATTTGTGGTGCGGATTATGGCGGCGGCATGTGGCTGTGTCGCATGTGTAGCCATCGTGCAGACGATTATTGCCAGTTTTTTGATCGAGGAGGCGGCGCAGCATGCCGGTGATGACAAGAAGGATATTCTCATTATGATCCTCGTGTCGCTGGCCTTTATAGCGGTTGCAGTGGTATATAGCATCTTTAAGGTGCGCAGCACTTCGCATGTGATGCAGGAGATTGTGTATTCTCTGGGGCATCTTGCCAAGGGTGATCTGGGTATCGACATTCATGAAGATGCATTGTCCCGCAGAGACGAGCTGGGACTCATTGCGGATTGTATTCAGAAGATTGATGATGAATTGGCAGAGGTGATACATACGACATTAAAGCTGTCCGACAATGTGGCGAAGGACGGAACGACGCTTGCGGATTCCTCTCAGCAGGCGACGGACGCTTCCCAGCAGGTGACCATGGCGATGGAGGATATCTCCAAGGGCGCTGTGAGCCAGGCGGAGAGCGTAGAGCAGGCGGCGCATGACACCGGCGATATCGGCTGCACCATCGAGGAGATCACCGATCGCGTCAATGAGTTGACTGATTTTGCAGACCGTATGAAGCGTTCCTGTGAAAATGCGATGAAAGCGCTGCAGCTGCTGCTGAACCAGAACGCAGAGGTTGTGGAGTCCATGAAGGTGATTGATCATCAGATCAACTCTACCAACGAGGCAGTGAAGAATATTTCGGCGGCGTCTGATCTGATTACCAGCATCTCTTCCCAGACCAATCTGCTTGCGCTGAACGCGTCGATCGAGGCGGCGAGAGCAGGTGAGGCCGGCAGAGGATTTGCGGTTGTAGCTACGGAGATCGGTTCCCTGGCGGATCAGTCCCAGAAGGCAACTGTGGAGATCAACAACATCGTTTCAGAGCTGATTGAGGAGTCTGAGAAGAGCGTGAAGACCGTAGATCAGCTGAGCCATAACTTCCAGCTGCAGAATCAACAGCTTGACTCTACCAAGAAAGACATGCATGAGATGGAAGAGGGCGTAAGCCATGTGACAACAGCGGCTACGGAGATCAATACACAGATTGGCAATTTGAATACAGCCAAAAACAGCCTGTTGGAGATCATCACGGATCTGTCGGCTATCTCTGAAGAAAACGCGGCAGCTACCCAGCAGACCAATGCGTCTATGCAGGAGCTGAATGCGACCTTCTCCGTGATCAATCAGTCCACGGCAGATCTTCAGGATTTGGCGAAAAAGCTGCATGAAGAAATGAATTTCTTCGAGCTGCATGACCGTTGACAGGAAAGAATGCGTAACCACGGAGCAGATACTGTTCCGTGGTTTTTTCTTACCCTATAGGAAATTGCGTCCGTCAGGACGCATCAATTCAGGAGTTGCGAAGCAACTCGCAGAAATAACGCGAAGCGTTTTTTCTTACCCTATAGGAAATTGCGTCAGAGAAGGAGAATGTAGATTTGCCGGAGAGGATGAGACGACAAAACAGAAGAATAAGCAGCGTGGGAAATAGAGCGGTGGCCGGTGTGTTGGTGTGCGCCGGTTTACTGCTGCCGGGCTGTGGTTACACGCGGCAGGCGGAGCTTCCGTCCATACAGACGTTTGCAGAGGAGACGGTCATGCCGGTCATCGAGGAAAGCAAGGAGCCTGTGGCGGAGGAAGTGGTTCCGGAGCCGGAGGTGATCACCATCACCATCTCTGCGGCGGGCGATGTCACCATGGGCAACTATGTGGGGCAGGATTATACCAATTCGTTCCGGCAGATGTACGCGAGTGTGGACAGTGAGGCCTATTTTTTTGAGAATGTGTACGATATTTTTGCCGCGGATGACATGACGATCGTGAATCTGGAAGGCGTGCTGACCTACTCGGATCAGCTTGCCGGCGGACGCACATACAACATCAAGGGAGATCCGGAGTATGCGAATATTTTGACTTACGGAAGCGTGGAAGCGGTCTCCATGGCGAACAATCACCGGCTGGACTTCGGGGAGGGCGGTACGCAGGATACACTGCAGGCGCTGGAGCCCACGGGGATTGTGTACGCGTATGACGCGAATGTGGGCATCTACGAGACGAAGGGGATCCGGATCGGCTTTGTGTCTGTGAATGAGATCGGCTGGGGCCAGGGCGTGGAGAAGCTGATGCAGGACGGCATCGCCAGGCTGCAGGAGGAGCAGGTGGATCTGATCCTCGCCTGCTGTCACTGGGGGATCGAGCGTGAGCATTACCCCACGGATTTTCAGCAGAAGTTCGGGCGGGAGTGTATCGACTGGGGCGCCGATCTGGTGATCGGACATCATCCGCATGTCCTGCAGGGTGTGGAGGAATATCAGGGCAAATACATCATCTACAGTCTGGCGAATTTCTGTTTCGGCGCAAACCGGAATCCTACGGACAAGGATACCATGATCGCCCAGCAGACCTTCACCTTTGTGGACGGGCAGAAACAGGAGGATGCGCCGTTTCGGATTATCCCCTGCGCAATCACGTCGGATCGCACCAGAAATGATTACAGACCGACGCCGGAGGAAGGCGAGCAGGCGGCCAGGATCATCGGCCGGATCAACACCTACAGTGAGAAATTCGGCCTTGCCTTTGACGAGAACGGGTATGTTGTGAGATAGAAGAGTCTAAGCGGAGGCGTGCATGAAGTTTTTATTGGCGGCAGTGAATGCAAAATACATACACTCCAACCCGGCACTCTACAGCCTGCGGGCGTATGCCGGTGACGAGGCACAGCCGCATATCGAGATTGCGGAGTACACCATCAACCAGCGGATGCAGGATATTTTGGCGGATATTTTCCGAAGAAAACCGGACGCGGTGGGCTTTTCCTGTTATATCTGGAACTGGAAGCAGATAGGGGAGCTGATCCCGGAGGTCAAAAAGGTTCTGCCGGATGCGGATATCTGGCTGGGAGGACCGGAGGTGAGTTTTGATGCGCCGAAGGTTCTGGAAGCACTTGCGTCGGTGAAGGGTGTGATGGTCGGCGAGGGAGAGGAGACCTTCAGGGAGTTGATGCAGTGGTACCTGACGGGCGGCGCGTTGGAAGAGATCGCCGGACTATGTCTTCCCACCGGTTATACCGCACCAAGGCCACCGGTCGAGATGCGCAAGATCCCGTTTCTGTATCAGGAGCTGGATGCTTTTTCCAACAAAATTCTGTATTACGAGAGCAGCCGGGGATGTCCGTACCGGTGCAGCTATTGCCTGTCTTCCATCGATAAGCGTGTGCGCCTGCGGGATCTGGAGATTGTGCGGCGGGAATTGCAGTTTTTTCTGGATCACAAGGTCAGGCAGGTAAAATTTATAGATCGCACGTTTAATTGTAATCATGCGCATGCGATGGGCATCTGGCAGTATATCCTCGCCCATGATAACGGCGTGACCAATTTTCATTTTGAGATCTCTGCGGACAAGCTGCAGGAGGATGCGCTGGATCTGCTGCGCAGATTCCGGCCGGGGCTTGCGCAGCTGGAGATCGGCGTACAGACCACCAATCCGGAGACATTGCGGGCGATCCGCCGTGTGATGGATATAGAGCGGCTCGAGCACGTGGTGGAGACCATCCGGCAAGGCCGGAACATCCACCAGCATTTGGATTTGATTGCAGGCCTTCCCTATGAGGACTACGATAGCTTTGTCCGGTCGTTTAACCGCGTGTACGCGATGTGCCCGCAGCAGCTGCAGCTGGGCTTTTTAAAGGTATTAAAGGGTTCGCCCATGGAGGAGATGGCCGCGGAATACGGCATTGCCTATCTGAGTACGCCGCCCTATGAGGTGTTGTATACAAAATGGCTCTCTTACGAGGAGATCCTGCGCCTCAAGCAGGTTGAGGAGATGGTGGAGCTCTACTACAACAGCAACCAGTTCACAGCCACGATTGCCTTTCTGGAGTGCGCATTTGCGCATCCGTTTGCGCTGTATGAGGCGCTGGCCGCCTATTATCAACAGAACGGCTATTTTCTGGAGAGTCCGGCGCGGGCGTACCGGTATGAAGTGCTGCTTGCGTTTGCGGCGGAGGCGGATCCGGATTATGTGGCGTGTTACAGAGAATTGCTGACCTACGATCTATATCTGCGGGAGAATCTGAAAAGCCGCCCGTCCTATGCGCAGGATTTACAAAGACAGGACGTGAAGGATTTTGTGCGGCAGTTCTACCGGACAGAGGAGCGGGAGCGTGTTTATCTGCCGACCTATGCAGCGTACGACAGCAGGCAGATGAGCAAAATGACGCATCTGGAGCCCTTCGTGTATCCGGTCTGGGATGTGGCGCAAATGCGACAAATTCGCGGGAAAGCACATGGAGAGCATGGGACACAGGGAATAAAAGCTGCGGATTCCGCCATCAGCGGGTATATTTTGTTTGACTATCAGAAACGGGATCCGTTGACCTATGAGGCACATACGCAATGGATTTCGCCCGGGCAGACTGTATCGATTTCCGTGGCGCGGGACACACAGGGATACGAGGAGCGTGTATGAGAGATACCTATATCAGCATCGATCTGGAGACGACGGGGCTAAGTCCCCGGAGGGATAAAATCATAGAGATCGGTGCACTGAAAATAGAGAACGGGGAGATTACACAGACACTTTCCTCGCTGATCAATCCCGGCAGAAGGCTGGACGAGCGGATTATTGATCTGACGGGGATTCGGGATGAGGATCTGACAGAAGCTCCCTATATTGAGGTGTTTTTCCCCCGCCTGTTAGACTTTATGGGGGATCTGCCGCTGCTGGGTCATCATGTCTTTTTTGATTATTCTTTTTTAAAAAAAGCAGCAGTGGACCAGGGGATTCCGTTTGAAAAAGAAGGGATTGACACCCTGCCGATTGCCCTGAAATATCTGGCGAGTCTGGAACATCATAATCTGGGATATCTGTGCGCGTACTATCAGATTCCGATCAGGGCGCACCGGGCGTACGAGGATGCGCGGGCCACACATTTTCTGTATCGGGAATTGGCGGAACAGTTCGAGGAGCAGGAAATGCAGACCCTTCAGGCAGGAGATAGGAAGATGCGGAGCGTGTTTGATCCGAAACCGCTGCGTTTTCATATCAAGAAAGACTCGTTGGCGTCCGTTTCACAAAAAGAGCAGTTATATCGGCTGATTCATCAGCATAGAATAGATATAAGCGTGGATGTGGAGCGGCTGACCAAGAGTGAGGCAAGCCGCCTGATCAATCAGATTCGGCAGAGGCAAGCTTCTCCTCGAGATGGCGCAAAATAATATTGCGATTGAGAGAATTCAGGGTCTGTGCCGTCTCCCGCAGGTGGGCGATGCGGTCGGTTTCTCCGTTTTGCAGATAGATATCCGAGAGCAGGTCATATGTGGCACAGACATCGGAGCGGGTTTCCACAGAGAATTCCAAAATGATACGGGCGTCTCCGACGCAGCCGGCCTGATAGAGCAGTCCGGCCCAGCGCTGTAGTGTGACGACGAGCAGGGCGTAGCTCTGGTCATACTCTGTGAGCGTGGTGATATTCGCCGTGCCGTACTCTAATTTGAGATCTGTGTTGGTCAGGCCGGTGAAGTTGACGATGGGCTGCAGCGACAGCTCCTGGATCGTGTCAATGCAGTCGGCCACCTGCGCATCGTCTTTCATTTGCTCCATAGGCAGCTGCTCCAGCGGAATCTTGATATAGTTCAGGTTGTCTAAGGGTTTTCGTCTTGTCTCATTGGCAAGGCGTTCTTTTTCCCAGAAGCTGTGCTCCGCCTCGTCCTGTATTCTGCGGGATTTGCGCAGATTATGCGAAATAATCATGATAAATACAATTAAACTTGCCAAAACGTAGAATTTCATATATAATATCCTTTCGGGTCAGAGTTTGTGTGACCCTGTGTTGTATACGAATCAATGAGCCGGGAAAGAGCGAGGTGACGTACATCATGTTCCATTTTAACAACCAGAAGACCAAAAAGCGCATGGCAGCCGTGATTGTTATTTTTCTCGTGCTTGCTATGGTTATCCCCACTTTATCATATTTTATGTTCTAATTCAAACCTGAATCGATTTGTGTGAACTTGAGGAGTTATTTGAGGAGCTATTATGAAAAAAATACGGAATATCAGGAAATGGGTGTTGTGCCTGCTGGCGCTTACCCTGCTGTTTGGTGTGCAGGTGCAGGCGGCAGAGGAACAGACGATCCATACCGGCATCTACGCGGAGGAGATCGATCTGTCCGGTAAGACCACAGAAGAAGCGCAGACGGCGATTGCAGCCTATGTGGATGCGCTGCAGACCACGGAGATCACACTGGAGGCGAGCGGCGGTCACAAAATCATCGTGACAGCGCAGGATCTGGGGATGTCCTGGGTGAATACGGAGTTGCCGGAGGAGGCGCTTGCTTACGGCAAAGAAGGAAATGTGATTGAGCGATATAAGATTATGAAGGATCTGGAGCATGCAGCTTACCGGTTCCCGATTGCACTTTCGTTTGACGCAGAGCAGCTGCGCGCGATTTTGACGGAGCAGTGCCTGCAATATGATCAGAAGGCCGTGAATACCTCCGTGCGTCGAAATGCGGACGGAAGCTTTGAAGTGATCAAGGGTATGCAGGGCGTAGTGCTCGACATGGACGGATCCGTGGATAAGGTGTGCCGGTATCTGACGGAGGAGTGGGATCGGAAGCCCTGCCATATTGCGCTGGAGGTGCAGGTGGATGAGCCGAAGGGAGACGCGGAGGAGCTCTCTCAGATCACAGATCTCCTGGGATCGTTTACGACCTCTTACAGCACGTCGAGCTCTTCCAGATGTGCGAACGTGGAGAATGGCTGCCGGCTGATCAATGGCACGACCCTGTATCCCGGGGAGGAATTCTCCACCTATGATGCGGTTTCTCCGTTTTCTACCAAAAACGGATATTATATGGCCGGTTCGTACATGAACGGACGGGTTGTGAACAGCCTTGGCGGCGGCATCTGTCAGGTTTCCACGACGCTGTACAATGCGGTGCTGCTCGCGGAGCTGGAGGTGACGGAGCGGCATAATCACTCGATGATCGTCACCTATGTGGATCCCTCGGCGGATGCGGCGATCGCGGAGAGCTCCGGCAAGGACTTCAAGTTTGTAAACAATCTGGACTACCCCATTTATATTGAGGGATATACCGAGAATAAGGAAATTACGTTTAACATATACGGTAAAGATACGCGGGAGGACGGACATTCCGTCAAATACGAGAGTAAGGTGCTGGAGGTAAGACGTGCTGACAGCGACGCAATCTATGCGGATGGCGGACGGCCCGTCGGATACATTTCCACGGAGAGCGGACATACCGGCTACAAGGCACAGCTCTGGAAGGTCGTACAGGAGAACGGGGAAGAGATCAGCCGCGAAATGATCAACGAAAGCAGCTACAAAATGACGCCGAGAAGCGCTACGGTAGGTGTTGCCACGGACGATCCGGTCGCGTATAATGAGATCATAGCGGCCATCGGCACAGGCAGTATCGATCATGTGCGGAACGTGATCGCCATGCTGACCAATCCGTAGGTCCGCAACCACGCAACTGTGTGAAACCGTCATATAGCAGGAGTTAGTTGTCCATGAAAATTGGCAGGATAACGGGGAACGCATATCGGCGCTCCATCGTACAGCAGATCAGAACAAAACGGAACGAAGTGATAAGCGGCGCAGGCTTAGGGGCAGACTGCGCCGTTTTTTCGTTCAAAAATGCCGATTTTTCAGGGGAAAACGGGTGTACAGACCTGATTTCCTGTATGCAGACAGGTGAGGAAGCAGTGGATCGTCTGCTGCAAAAATGCATGAACATATTTGCCTGTCATGGGGTGAAGGCGGTGGCTGCAGCGCTGCAGATTCTGCTGCCGGCGGATGCGCAGGAGCAGGCATTAAAGGATATTCTGGCAGCGGCGGAGCAATTCGCCGGATTGCATGATATACAGATCGCGCAGGTGCAGGGCCGGGTGACACAGGCGGTGACGGAGGCGCTTGTGACGGTGGTGCTGTACGGAACCGGTACTTCTGCCGAATCGAAGTCGTACCACACGGTGAAGGCGATGGAACCGGGGCAGGATATTGTGCTCAGCAAGTGGATTGGTTTGGAGGGAACGGCGCTTTTGGCCGGACGGGAGCGGGAGACGCTGCTTGAGCGGTACCCGGCCTGGTTCATAGAGGAAGCGGCGGGGTTTGACAGGTATCTGTCTATCGAACCGGAGGCCGCAGTCGCGCTGAAGTCTGGCGTGTGCGCAATGTACCATTTGGCGGAGGGAGGTATTTTGGCAGCTCTCTGGGAATTGGCGGAAGGCGCGGGCGTCGGACTGACCATAGATATCAAAAAAATACCGGTGCGGCAGGAAACGGTGGAGGTGTGTAATCAACTGAATGTGAACCCGTATGAGCTGTTGTCCGGCGGGTGCCTGCTCATGACGACCCGAAACGGAACAGGGCTGGCGGCGGATTTGGAGGCCGCGGGTATCCCTGCGGCGGTCATCGGAAGGACGACGGACAGCAATGACCGGTTGATTTTAAATGATGGCGAGGAGCGCTATCTGGATCGTCCTGCGCAGGACGGGATTTACACAGATATTGCGATAGAAAGTTAGAGATCAGAAAGAGAGGATAAGATGATGAGAGAGGAATTATTGGCGATTATTGAGAAAAACAGCCGCATTGATTTAAAAGAACTGGCCGTGATTCTGGGCGTGGAGGAGATTGATGTGGTGAATGAGCTCCAGAAGCTGGAGGAGGAAGGCGTGATCTGCGGATACCACACGCTGATCAACTGGGAGAAGACCTCCCTGGACAAGGTGACAGCGCTGATCGAGGTGCGTGTCACACCGCAGAGAGGGCAGGGCTTTGACCACATGGCGGAGCGGATTTATAAGTACCCGGAGGTGCGCAGTGTCTATCTGATCTCCGGCGGTTTTGACCTGATGGTGATCTTGGAGGGAAAGACGCTGCGGGAGGTGTCCTCCTTTGTGTCTGATAAGCTGGCGCCGCTGGAGCAGGTGCTCTCGACAGCGACACATTTTATCCTGAAAAAATACAAGGATCACGGGACAATTTTTGCACAAAAATCCGAGGATGAAAGAGAGATGATTACGCCATGAGAAATTTCTTAGCAGATCAGGTTGTTGAGATTAAGCCTTCGGGCATCAGAAAGTTTTTTGATATTGTAAGTGAAATGAAGGACGCCATCTCTCTGGGCGTCGGTGAGCCGGATTTTGACACCCCCTGGCACATCCGCGACGAGGGCATTTATTCGCTGGAAAAGGGCAGAACCTTCTACACCTCCAACTCCGGTTTAAAGGAGCTGCGTCAGGAGATCTGCACATACATGAAGCGCAAAAACGGAATTGAGTACGACCCGATGAAGCAGGTACTGATCACCGTAGGCGGTTCGGAGGCGATCGATATCGGTCTGCGCGCGCTGATCAATCCCGGTCTGTCCGAGGAGGTATTGATCCCGCAGCCCAGCTATGTCTCCTATGAGCCCTGCGCGATCTTAGCCGGAGCGAAGCCGGTGATCATCAATTTAAAGGCGGAAAACGAGTTCCGTCTGACGGCTGAAGAGCTGGAGGCGGCGATCACGGATAAGTCTAAGATTCTGGTGCTGCCTTATCCCAATAACCCGACCGGTGCGATTATGGAGCAGAAAGATCTGGAAGCTATTGCGGAGGTGATCTTGAAGCACGACCTGTTCGTGATCTCGGATGAAATCTATGCGGAGCTCACCTACAAAGAGAAGCATGTTTCCATCGCAAGTCTGCCGGGCATGCAGGAGAGAACACTTTTGATCAATGGATTTTCCAAGGCCTACGCGATGACCGGATGGAGACTCGGCTATGCCTGCGGTCCTGCGGACGTGATCAGGCAAATGACGAAGATCCACCAGTTTGCCATCATGTGCGCGCCGACGACCAGTCAGTATGCGGCGGTGGAGGCGCTGAAAAACGGTGATGCGGACATCGAGGAGATGCGTGTGGCGTACAATCAGCGCAGACGCTATCTTCTGCATGCGTTTGAGGAGATGGGATTGGAGTGTTTTGAGCCCTATGGCGCCTTTTACGTGTTCCCCTGCATCAAGGAATTCGGCATGACCAGTGAAGAGTTTGCCACGAAATTCCTCGAGGAGGAGAAGGTGGCTGTGGTGCCGGGCACGGCGTTCGGCGATTGCGGCGAGGGATATTTGCGTATTTCCTACGCGTACTCTCTGGAAAATCTGAAGGTTGCCATCGGCCGGCTGAAGAAGTTTGTGGAGAAGCTTCGCAGCAAAACACAGGCGTAAGACAGCAGGAGACGGATTATGCATATTGTATTACACCAGCCGGAGATTCCGGCGAATACGGGCAATATAGGCCGTACCTGCGTTGCGACAGGAACGAGTCTGCATCTCATCGAACCCTTCGGCTTTCGTCTCAACGAGAAAGAGATCAAGCGGGCAGGGATGGATTATTGGGAAAAGCTGGATGTGACCCGTTACATGAATTTTGATGCATTTTACAGGCAGTATACAGAATATACCGCACAAAAGACGGACGCCGCTTTTTCGACGGGGAAGCCGCGGCTGTGGATGGCTACCACCAAGGCGGCAAGATCCTACACGGATGTACAGTTCGGGCCGGATGATTTTATCATGTTCGGCAAGGAGAGCGCAGGGATCCCGGAGGAAATTCTGGTGGAGCATGAGAAGGACTGTATTCGCATTCCCATGCTGCCGGATATCCGTTCCTTAAATCTGTCCAACGCAGTCGCGATTGTGCTCTATGAAGCACTGCGGCAGAACGATTTTGCGAGTATGCAGCGCGCGGGCGAACTGCACAGACTGCATTGGAAAGAGAAAATTTAGACGGAAATTGAGGAAATAAAATGGCTTTATATATGAGAGATATGGCTTTTATGATGATGTATGTCTTTCCGATGTACTGTGCAGGAAGAATACTGGTTATACGGCGAAAACTGTTTGCGGAGAAAGAATCGTTTGAAATGTCCCTCAGGACGGGAGCCCGGGAGGTTGTAATGGCGCTGTTTGTGCTGTTTATGGCCGGACTTTTGATGCTCACATTTCAGAACGGACAGGAGTGGATGCGAGCCAGAAGTATGGCAGAGGCAATTGAGCGCCTGCGCGCAGGGATCGGTGTGAACACGACACCGTTTCACACGATCCGAAATTATATCAAGTATGCACCTACCAGCGACTGGCTGCGGGTGAATATTGTGGGGAATATCGTGATGTTCATTCCCTGGGGCTTTGGACTACCTCTTTTGTGGAAGAAGTACCGATCCTTTTTCATGCTCGCCTTTCTGTCGCTGCTGCTCCCGGTGTGTATTGAGTTTGTCCAGCTGTTTGTGGGCAGGACGGTGGACGTGGACGATGTGATTCTGAATTTCGCGGGGAGTATGCTGGGTGGAGCGCTTTTCCTGATTATGCGGGTGCTGATACCCAAGATCGGAAAGCTGGCAAAGTGACAGGATAGAGTGCTCAATGGAAAAACGGATGTGGGAAGTTGTAATAAATGAAAGGGTGGCACTATGAGCACGACAGCCGGACACACGAAGATCCATTCAACTGCATATATAGCCCCCGGCGCCGTTGTCCTTGGCGACGTGACGGTCGGTGAGGATGTGGGGATCTGGTACAATGCGGTGGTGCGCGGCGACAGAGGCCCCATCGTGATCGGCAGAGGCAGCAATATTCAGGACAATGCGGTGGTGCATCTGGACGATCCGTACCCGGTGATGATCGGAGAGAATGTGACGGTGGGTCACGGGGCGATTGTGCATGGGTGCACCATTGGTGACAATACGCTGGTGGGTATGGGAGCGATTATTATGAACGGTGCCCATATCGGCCGGGATTGCATTGTAGCGGCAGGCGCGCTGGTGACCCAGCATGCGGATATACCGGATGGCTCCCTTGTGATGGGAAGTCCTGCAAAGGTGAAACGCGCGGTGACAGAGGAGGAGCTTGCAGGAAGCCTGCGCAACGCGGCGCGCTATGTGGAGGAAGCACGCGAGGCACTGCGGAAAACTAATAAATAGTAGATAGGCGTTTGCGAAACGCCATATGCGAAGTATCGAATTGGGCATATTGTATATTCCATAAGCAGGCGCTTGGAAAACGCCGGCACTTAGATCGCGTACTTTGCGATCTTAGTACCGCTGCGTTTTACATGCAGCGAGAGCGTGCCTGCGATGGCATATACAATGTGCACAATG
>JAFVAO010000058.1 GCA_017480445.1 Lachnospiraceae bacterium | reverse complement strand
CATTGTGCACATTGTATATGCCATCGCAGGCACGCTCTCGCTGCATGTAAAACGCAGCGGTACTAAGATCGCAAAGTACGCGATCTAAGTGCCGGCGTTTTCCAAGCGCCTGCTTATGGAATATACAATATGCCCAATTCGGTATGTTCACCACAGTGTTTCGCAATTATCTATTTATGAAGTCGGCTATAAGGTACATTTATCATAATCCTTCCAGTGTGAGGAGTCAAATAGATTTCCCCATGTTTTGGGAAAAATACAGATGTATTCCGGGCGGGTTTGTGGTATGATAAATAAAACGGCAGACACCGAGGATTGATTGGGGGTAAAGGAGGAGAAGAATGAGGGTATTTGCAGGGTTTCAAAAGGGTGTGAATCTGGGGGGCTGGATCTCTCAGTTTGACGTATATGATGAGGCGCATTTTGCGTCTTATATCACAAAGGAGGATATTGCGCGGATCGCGGGCAACGGCTACGATCATGTGCGTGTACCGGTGGATTACAATGTGCTGCAGGACGATGCGGGCAATTGGAAGGAGGAGGGATTCCGTTATCTGTCTGCGTGCCGTGAATGGTGTGCGGAGTACGGTCTGCATATGCTGATTGATCTGCATGAGTGTTATGGGTATTCGTTTGACCCGTTGAAAAAGGATATGGATCGAAAGAAATTTTTCTACGATGCGGCATTGCAGGAGCGGTTTCTGGATCTATGGAAGGAGATCGCGGAGCGGTTTGCGGATTATGCGGAGCAGGTGGCGTTTGAGCCGTTAAACGAGGTGGTACTCGCGGAGGTTGCGGACGCGTGGAACAAGGTGCTTGCAAAATATATCCGGATGATGCGTGGAATCGTACCGGAGAGTTATCTCGTGGTAGGCGGCGTGCGCTACAACAATGTGCTGAGTGTTCCGCTGTTAGAGGTGCCGCTGGACGATCGGATCGTCTACAATTTCCACTGTTATGAGCCCATGATTTTTACGCATCAGGGAGCATATTGGGTAGAGGGGATGCCGTCGGATTTTCGGATCGGATATCCCAGAACGCTCAAGGAATATCGCGACATGGGTGAGAGCCTGACGGCGGATCTGGCCGGCGCGGTGTACAAGGAAGGGATCCGGGAGATCGGAGAGGGATTTTTTGAGGACATCTTTGCTCCTGCGATTGAGAAGGCGAGGCAGGATAACGTGGCGCTTTACTGCGGTGAATACGGCGTGATCGATCTGGCGGATGAGGCGGACAAGAGAAGGTGGCTTGCGGATATCCGCGCCGTATTCGGCAGATATGGAATCGGATGTGCCCTCTGGAATTATAAGGGGAAGGATTTCGAAATGATGCATTTTAGAGAGGAGGCGTAGGATGAAGGTCAATCAAACGACAAATGTGATGCATGAGACCGTCGCACGAACGCGGCACACACAGAACCAGTCGGTGGACGCCAGCGGTTTGCAGGAAGCGTTTGACCCTGTGGCGCATAAAAAAGCGCAGGCACAGAAACAGGCGATGAAGCTTGTGGGCGATGTGTTTGCAGGTGACAGGAAAGTGGACCAGGAGCTGGAGGGGCACCGGGAGCGGATCCGGCAGCTGCAGCAGGAAAACGGAGCCCATCGGCGTTCCATCAGGGACATAGAGGACAACCGCGAAGCTCTTCGCCAAAATTGCGGTGTCGCGGCGGACAGCCAGGAGGAAAAGGATCTGCAGCTTCTGGCGAAGGAAAAGGAAGCCAGCTTTGCAGGATCTTCGGTGCATCTTTCCGCAGAGGAGCGCGAGGAAGTGGAGCGCATCAAAGAAAAAGGTCTGACGCAGTACCAGCAGGATTCGTTGGCAATGAAGGAGGACGAGCGATATTTTGCAGAGTCCATCGCGAAATCGGACCAGGAGATCCGCATGGAGAACGCGATCATATCCGGAACGGAGATAGAGCGGCTCAAATCTCATGCGATGACGGATGCCCAAAAGGAAGCGGAGCAGATCATGCAGGAGGCTTCCAAGGACATTGTCAATCTGCTGGTAGATGAGGCCAAAGATCACGTGGAGGAAGCGCTGGAGGAGAAGAAGGAGGCTGCCAAGGCCGAGAGCGAGAAACGGGAGGAACTCCAGGAGAAGGTCGATGACCGCAGACAGCAGAAGAAAGAGCAGGAAGAGTTCACGGAGGAAATTCTGGAGGCGACGCGCGGACGGGTGTCCGGCGCAAACGGCATGAATGAGGCGCAGCTGGAGATTAAGGACATGATGAATAAAATGAAGCTTCTGGAAGAAGATATCAAGGGCGCGGCGGTGGATGAAAATGTGTGAGCAGATGCAGAAATGCCAGATCATCAACACCACGCTGTGTTATCTGATCAAAGGCGAGCAATATCTGATGCTGCACCGCACCAAAAAGGAGCGCGACATCAACAAGGATAAGTGGATCGGTGTCGGCGGCAAGGCCGAGGCGGGTGAGAGTCCGGAGGACTGTGTGATCAGAGAGGTGGCGGAGGAGACCGGCTACCGGCTGCGCAGCGCGGACTTTCGCGGTATTGTAACATTTGTGTATCAAAATATCACAGAGTATATGTACCTGTTCACCTCGGCAGATTTTGACGGCACAGAGCGGGTGTGCGATGAGGGGGATCTGGTGTGGATTCCGCAGAGGGAAGTGTATGATTTGCCCATCTGGGAAGGCGACAAGATATTCTTCCGACTGTTGGAGGAGGGAAGGCCGTTCTTCTCTCTGAAGTTAGTGTATGATGCGGACGGTGCGCTGGTGCAGGCGGTACTGGACGGCAAACAAACAGGTTATGGTGGAATGGATGATTGATATGAGAATTCGCCGATTTGCATGGGTGTTTATTCTGGCCGGAGTCTGCCTGAGCGTTGGGCTGCTCCGGTCTCATTCGCGTGGATCGCAGCGATCGGTGGCGGGGATTCAGGATCCCGTCCAGACAGAAACCACCGGACAGCGGGAGCTTTTTGTAGACGGTTATCAGTTGACGGTGAATTACCTGTATACGTATGATATCAGTGCTTTGGTGGTCAGCACACATAACTACAACAGTTCCAACGTGGGAGACAAGCTCGCGCCGAAGGATGTGGCGCTGGCGTGGGGGCCGGTGGCCGCATACAATACCAACGTCGATTTTCACTGGAAACAATCCGGCAGATGGTACTACTGGAAAGTGAATACATATGAGGAGTTGGAACCGGTGGGAGATGTTGCGGCGGTTTCGAGCCATTCGGCCAACAATCATCTGATCGGTGCGGATGAAACCGTGAAGAAACAGATTAAGCGCATCAAGACAGGAGACTATATCCGCTTGACCGGCTATCTGGTCAATGTGGAGGGCAAAAAGGAAGACGGTCATACCTTTCAGTGGAGATCCAGCACGAGCAGGTCGGATACCGGCGCCGGCGCGTGCGAACTGATCTACGTGACCGGTGTGGAGTGGTTAGACTAGACGGGAGATTGGAAAAATATGAAGATCGCATGGTTTTGCATCCCTGCGCATGGACATACGAATCCTACACTGGCTTTGGTGAAAGCGATGACGGAGGCAGGGCATACGGTATACTACTTTTCTTTTGCACGATTTCGGGAGAAATTGGAGCGGGCGGGCGCGCATTTTATCGGCTGTGATGGGTACGATTTTGAGATGGAGGACAAGGAGAACGCGGATCGGGTCGGCAAGGACATGGCGTTTGCTACGGAGCTGCTTGTGAGTTCCACGCTGGCGCTGCATGACATGGTCGGACAGAAGGTGCAGGAGATTCAGCCGGATCTGATTGTTTCGGATTCGGTTGCTTACTGGGGGAAATTGACCGCGATGCGTTACGGTATCCCCTACGTGTCGTCCACGACTACGTTTGCGTTTAACAGGTATTCCTCCGCTTATATGAAGCATGGCGTAGGGGAACTGTTCAGGATGTTGTGCGCCATGCCCAAGATACAGCGGCAGATCAAGCGTTTGCAGGAAAAAGGGTATCCGGTGAAAAGTATCTTGGAAATTGTGCAGAACGACAACGAGACAAATACGATTGTGTACACGTCGCAGTATTATCAGCCCTGTGCGGAGACATTTTCCGGGCACTATTGCTTCATCGGGCCATCGATTCGGCCGGTAGAGCAGCCTATGGAAAAGACGGCAGACAAAACGGTATATCTCTCGCTGGGGACGGTGGTGCGCAACGAGACGTTTTATTGTAATTGTATCGAAGCGTTGCGGGAAACCGATTATCAAGTGATCGTTTCGCTGGGGGAGAGCGCGGAACGGTTGAAAAAGGAGTGGCAGGAGTTTTTGGACAATCTGCCGGAACATATACAGGTGTTTGATACAGTGGATCAAATGGCGGTGCTGTCCATTGCGGATGTTTTTATCACACATTGCGGGATGAATTCCGCATCGGAAGGACTGTATTTTGAGGTGCCGCTGTTGCTCTGTCCGCAGACGCCGGAGCAGGAGGCGGTGGCGAAGCGGACGGAGGAGCTCGGTGCCGGAATCTGGCTGCATACAAGTCAGAAGGACACGATACTGGAGGCTGTGCGCCAGCTGTCGAAGCAGCCGGCCTATAAACAATCTGCACAGAACATAGCCAGAAGCTTCCGGGAGAGCGGTGGTGTCGAGAAGGCGAAACAATTTCTGGAGACGATCCGGCTGCAAAATGCTCCTTTGTGACAGCCGGAATTCGTGGTGTCTGAAAAGCAGGTGACAACACTCTTCGGAAAATAAATCCGTACTGGACTTTCGCGCGTATTTCGTTTAAAATAAAGATTACTATGGAAGAAATGAATAGAAAACACGCCCTGAGCGTCGGCGTGCTGGCTGGCGGCAAGAGCACGCGGATGGGGCAGAACAAGGCCCTTTTGCAAATTGAATCCAAGCGATTTATCGATCGCATCTGTGAAGAGCTTTCCGGCTTTTCGGAGGTGCTTATTTCTGATGCCAAAAAGGGTAATTATGAGGAGCTGGGGCTGCCGGTTGTCTACGATGCGCATGAGGGCATCGGACCGTTGGAGGGCATCTATCAGCTTTTGCTGCACGCCAGGGAAGACTATGTGTTTGTCTGTGCGGCGGATATGCCGTTTATCCAAAAAGAGCTGGTAGAGTATATGGCGGAATTCATTTCGTCAGACTATGATTGCTATTGTCTGGTGGATGAGGATCACATTCATCCGCTCTGCGCGATTTATTCCAAAAAGATGCTGGAAGCGGTACGGGAGCAGATCGAGAGTGGGAATTACCGTATCATGCAGGTGCTGCGCAGAGTGCGGACAAAGTATATTAAGCTCGGACAGACCGGTTTTGACAAGCGGATTGTGCGCAATATCAATACCCGTGAGGAGTATGCGCAGGCGCTGAAGCCCTGGGTATTTTGCGTCAGCGGTGTCAAGGACAGCGGCAAGACAGGATTGATTATCAAACTGATCAATGAGTTTATTCAGGACGGAAAATCGGTTGCGGTGGTCAAGCATGACGGGCATGAGTACGTCGCTGACCACGAGGGGACGGACACCTGGCGCTTCACGCAGGCGGGAGCGGTGTGCAGTGCCATTTTTTCTGATACGCAATATTCGCTTCACTGCAGGGAGAAGACGACGGCGCAGGAGCTGACGCGTCTTACGGCCTCGCGCAGCGGAGCGGATGTGGTGATCATAGAAGGCATGAAGGACTCCGATTATCCCAAGATCGAGGTGGTGCGCAAGGTGCGGTCACAGACACCGGTCTGTGCGGCTTCGACTCTGATTTGTATAGCAACCGATGTGGTATCCCAGGAAAGTGTATCTTGTCCGGTGTTGGACATGGATGACGTCCATGGGATTTTTTTGTGCGTAAAACAGTATTTCGGGAGAGGCTTATGAAATTAGTGAAAACAGAAGAGGCCGTGGGACAGGTGCTCTGCCACGACATTACACAGATCATTCCCGGTGTGGTGAAGGACGCTGTATTTCGAAAGGGGCATATCGTCACGGCGGAAGATATTCCGGTGCTTTTGTCAGTGGGCAAGGAGCATCTCTATGTGTGGGAGAAAAAGGAGGGTATCCTGCACGAGGACGAGGCTGCGGCAATCCTGCGGGATATTTGTATCAATGACAATATGTCCGCGTCCGAGCCCAAGGAGGGCAAGATTGAGATCAAGGCGCAGGCGGACGGTCTGCTCAAGGTTGACACGCAGCGCTTACATGCGGTGAACGCGCTCGGCGAGTTGATGATTGCGACGATCCATGGGAATTTTCCGGTGAAGCAGGGAGATCGGCTGGCGGCGACCAGAGTGATCCCGCTGGTTATCGAGGAGGAAAAGATGGAGCGGGCGAAGCAGACTGCCGGAGAGAAGCCACTGCTCGAGATTTTGCCGTTTGGGCACTGGCGGGTGGGCATTGTGACCACCGGCAGCGAAGTGTTCAAGGGACGGATCGAGGATGCGTTTGGTCCGGCTATCCGCGCGAAGCTGGCGGCGTATGACACGGAAGTGATCGGACAGCAGATCGTGGACGATGATCAGGAGAGTATCGTGCGCGCGATTGGTTCCTTCGTGGAGCAGGGGGCGGATCTCGTGCTCTGTACCGGCGGAATGAGTGTGGACCCGGATGACAAGACGCCGGGCGCGATCAAGGCGTTTGGGGCGGACATCGTCTCCTACGGTGCGCCGGTGCTGCCGGGCGCGATGTTTCTGGTGTCCTACTATGAAACGGCGGATGCGTCTGACGATACGGCAGAGCAAGGCAAGGTGATTCCCATTTTAGGGCTGCCGGGCTGTGTCATGTATGCAAAGCGGACGGTGTTTGACCTGCTTTTGCCGCGTATATTGGCGGGAGAGCGGCTGACGGCGGAAGATATCAGCGCCTACGGCGAAGGGGGCCTGTGCCTGAATTGTCCGGAGTGTCATTTCCCGAATTGTGGGTTCGGGAAGTGATCGGCGTGTTTCGATCAAGCGAAGTTTTGCGTATGGAATATTTTGGTACGGAGTGTATGGAATGAGAGGTATAACCGATGGCAGAATTTACACATTTTGATAAAGCGGGCAATGCGATTATGGTGGATGTGACGGACAAGGCGGACACAGAGCGCATTGCTGTCGCGGAGGGTTGTATCCGTGTGAGCAGAGAGGTGTTTGACGCGATTAGGAACCACACAGCCGAGAAGGGTGATGTGCTGGGAACGGCGCGCATCGCAGGAATCATGGCGACGAAGCGGACAGCGGAGCTGATCCCGATGTGTCATCCGCTGATGCTGACTAAGGTGGCAGTGGACTTTACGCTGGCGGAGGAAACGTTACAGGTAAAGTGCCGCTGCACGGCGAAGCTTACGGGTAAGACCGGCGTGGAGATGGAGGCGCTCACCGGCGTGAGCGTGGCGCTTCTCACGATTTATGATATGTGTAAAGCCATCGACAAGACGATGGAGATATCCGATATCCGGCTGGTGGAGAAATCCGGCGGGAAGAGCGGGCATTTTGTGCGTCCGTGAGGGCGACGGGAAACAAATTGAAAAGGAAAAGAGGAAACAAATATGAAAAAATTAGCAGCATTATTATTGACAGGAACGATGGCAATGGGACTTTTGGCAGGATGCGGTTCTTCGAACAGCACAGCACAATCCGGGGCGAATCAGGACAACTCGACGAACACGCAAGCGGCAGCGTCCTCTGCGGCGGAGACGCAGGCAGCGGAGAGCAGCGTAGCGCAGACGCAGGCGGAGAACGTGGGTGAAGGCGAGATCATCGTGTTTGCGGCGGCATCCATGACAGAGACGCTGACCCAGATCAAGGAGGTCTATGAGGCCGCACATCCGGAGGTAACGATTACATACAACTTTGACTCCTCGGGTACGTTGAAGACGCAGATTCAGGAGGGGGCGCCCTGCGATCTCTTTATCTCTGCGGGTCAGAAGCAAATGAATCAGCTGGACAGCAGTGCGGATGCGTCCGTGAACACCGAGGGACTCGATTTTGTCAATGCGGACAGCCGCATCAATCTGTTGGAAAACAAGGTGACGCTGTGTGTGCCGGAGTCGAATCCGAAGAACATAAACAGCTTTGACGATCTGAACAAGGCGTTGACCGCAGGGGATATTCTGTTCTGCATGGGCAATTCCGATGTGCCGGTGGGTCAGTATACCCAGAAGATTTTTGCATATTATGGTCTGAATGAGGAGGTGCTCGCAAAGGCAGGTCTGATCACCTACGGCACCAATGTGAAAGAGGTGACAACACAGGTGTCAGAGACTTCTGTGGATGCAGGTGTGATCTATTGCACCGACGCGTACAGCGCAGGTCTGACCATCGTGGATTATGCGACTGCGGAGATGTGCGGGCAGGTGATTTATCCCGCCGCTGTACTGAAGACGGCGCAAAATGCAGAGGCAGCGCAGTATTTCCTGGATTATCTGACGACGGACGAGGCGATGGCGGTATTTGCAGAAGTAGGATTCAGTCCTGCAAAGTAACGGGAATGTGGGATACAATCAGGTGAACGGTGATCTGAAGAAAAACGGATGAAAAGTGAAAAGAAGGGATTCGTATGGATTGGTATCCATTGTGGAATTCCCTGCGGATTGCGGGGATCAGCTGCGTAATTGTCTTTTTTCTGGGGATCTTTTTTGCGTATTACGCAGCGAAGCTTCCCCGTTGGATCAAGGGTATATTGGATGTGGTGCTGACGTTGCCGCTGGTGCTGCCACCCACGGTGTGCGGGTATGTTCTGTTGATGTTATTTGGCGTCAAGAGACCGCTCGGGATCTTTCTGGCACAGTTTGGCGTCAAATTCGTCATGACCTGGTATGGTGGCGTTCTGACTGCGGCGGTGGTGGCGTTTCCGTTGATGTATCGCACGGCGCGCGGCGCATTTGAGAGCTTTGACGACAATCTCTCCCATGCGGGACAGACACTGGGACTGTCCGACGCCTATATTTTCTGGCGGATCCGGATGCCGGCGTGCAAGCAGGGGATTCTGGCAGGCACAGTGCTGGCTTTCGCGCGGGCGCTGGGCGAGTACGGCGCGACGAGTATGCTGATCGGTTATACGCCGGGCAGGACTGCGACGATCTCCACTACGGTCTATCAGCTGTGGCGGACGAATGATGAAGCGGGGGCGTTTACCTGGGTGATGGTCAATCTGGCGATCTCCACGGTCGTGCTGCTCGCGGTGAATATGCTGGAGCGGAAACAGTAGGCGCTGCGAAGCGTTTTTCTTAGAACAGGAGAAATGGAAGATGGGGCTTACGGTAAACATCAAAAAGAAGCTCGGGGATTTTCAGCTGGACGTGTCATTTGAGACCGGAGAGGGGGTTCTGGGACTCCTCGGTGCATCCGGCTGCGGCAAGAGTATGACGTTAAAATGCATTGCGGGTATTGTCAAACCGGATGCGGGACGCATTGTGTTACACGACAGGGTGCTCTTTGATGCAGATGCCGGGATCTGCGTGCCGCCGCAGAAGCGGGGCGTGGGGTATCTGTTTCAGGACTACGCGCTTTTTCCCAATATGACGGTCTTCCAGAATATCCTGTGCGGGGCGCGGGACAAGGACAAGGCCGCGGATTACATTGCGCGGTTTGATCTGATCGGAAAGGAAAAACTGTATCCGGCGCAGTTATCCGGCGGGCAGAAGCAGCGTGTGGCGCTGGCGCGGATGCTGGCGGCAGAGCCGGAGGTAATCCTGCTGGACGAGCCGTTTACTGCGCTGGATAATTTTCTCAAAGCGCGGATGGAACGGGAGCTCATGAATGTGCTGGAGGGATTCCACGGGCCGGCGGTGTTTGTGTCCCATGACAGAAATGAGAGCTATCGGCTGACGGACACCATTGCGGTGATGGAGAACGGAGCGATTGTCGATATCTCCGAGAAGCATGCGCTGTTCCGTGCACCGCGCACGCTGGCGGCGACGCTGCTGACAGGATGCAAAAATGTGACGCGATTGGAGCGGTTGGCGGACGGTAGCTACCAGGCGACAGACTGGGGGATTCGCCTACAGGCGCCGGTTGATGACATGCAGGAAAATGCAACCGGAGCAAAACCGGTTTATCGCTATGCAGGATTCAGGGCACATTTCCTGATGCCGGAGACACAGGGAGTGACGGCAACGATAGGAACAGCCGTAGAGCAGAAGCAGCTGACGGACGCCGGAAGCTGTAACCGCCTGACCTGCGAGGTGCTGCGGGAAGTGGAGGACACTTTTTCCGTGGTGATTCAGTTTTATCAAAAGGGACTGAACGAACGGACGGAGTATTCTCTGTTGACTTATGAGACAGGGAAAGAGGATTGGGAGAGGATGAAAGCACAGTGCGCCGGCAGGGATATCGTCTTGCAGATCCCGCCGGATGCGCTGATCTGGATGGAAAGTTGAGGAGTGTGACATGCAGGATGGTTTGGGACGGACAATTGCATATCTTCGGGTTTCTGTGACGGATCGCTGCAATCTGCGCTGCCGGTATTGCATGCCGCAGGAGGGGATCGAGCAGTTCGCGCATGCGGATTGTCTGACACTGGAAGAGATTTACCGGATCGTGAGCGTGATGGCGGATATGGGTTTGAAGAAGGTGCGGTTTACCGGCGGAGAGCCTATGGTGCGCAAGAATCTGGTAAAGCTGGTGCGCGATACGGCAAGTACCCGCGGGATTCGCGATGTGGCGATGACGACGAACGGTGTGCTGTTTGCGGAGCATGTGGAGGAATTTGCGCAGGCGGGATTGACATCTGTAAACATCAGTCTGGACACGCTGGATGCGGAGACGTATGCACGGATCACCGGAAAAGACGCGCTGGGAAGTGTGCTTGCGGCGATTGAAAAAGCAGTGGAGCTTGGGCTGCGGGTGAAGATTAATTGTGTTCCCACACGGGAGCTGAACGGTGGAGCGGGCGCGCAGGCGGACGATTATCTGCGGGTGGCGGAGCTGGCGAAAGCATATCCGGTGGATGTGCGGTTCATAGAGCTGATGCCCATCGGGTGTGGAAAACAGTACACGCGCATCACAGGAGACGAGACGCTGCGGGCGCTTATAGAGCGCTACGGACCGGTGGCGGAGAGTCGGACGATGACCGGCGCAGAAAATACTGAGCAGAGTCGGACGGTCACCGGCGCAGAACGTGCCGGACAGGAAGGGTTTGCAGGCGCACCGGACAGTGGGATAAACGGTCCGGCCAACTATGTGCGTTTCCCGGCATTGCAGGGACGGATCGGGTTGATCGATCCGATGTCGCACCAATTTTGTGCGACATGCAATCGCGTCCGGCTGACGGTAGACGGAAAACTAAAGCTTTGTCTGTATTACGCGGATAGCCTTGATCTCAAGCAGCTGCTCCGCGATGGTGCATCCGACAGCGAGCTGTATGCTGCGATCGCGGAGAGCTTGCTAAGAAAGCCGAAGGAGCACCATTTTTTACAGGCCGGCGAAACGGATGCGCTGGGGCAGACGCCGGAGATGCGGCGCATGGTACAGATTGGAGGATAAATCGGTGAATATGATTCATTATAATGTGGTCTTCCGGCCGTTTGTGATGCCAGAGGTATCCAATATATCGAATTTCAGGGTTATCTTTCCCTTGTAGGGATAGCGGCCCAAGGCAGCGTTGTACTGCATTGTCAGGGTGACGCTGCCCTTATTTTTGCCCGCACTGACATTGGCGGCGTAGGTAATGCGCATGTCGTTCTCCGTAAGCTGCGTGCTATCCGTGTCGTTTAAGACGAGGGCGGAGACGGCGGGTTCTATGGAGCTGCCGGTAAAGGAAGGGGTATATCCTTCTATATGGCCTTTCTTGACCGGATATTCCACACCACCTATGACAACACTTTTGATGGCGGGCAGTTTGGCGTTGTCGTACAGCGTGAAGCTGGCGGCACCGGCCGTATTGGTAAAGGTAAACGCATCAGAGTCGGCGAAGTAGACGGTGCAGCAGTGCCCGTTTGACTTTGCCACAATATGATCCACGGTATATTGTTTTTTGTTAAGAGGTGCAAGCTTGAGTGTGCCCTTGGCGTCATAGTATGCCTGATAGAGTTTTACCTTTGGCTTCTCCAGACTGCATTTTCCGTATTGGGCATCCGTGAACTGGGCATAGATATTGTTCACGGAATAGTGGTTGATATCGAAGCGGCTAATGTTCTTGACGGTATACGGCGTCACGGTGAAGGTGCCGATCACGGCGCTTCCCTTGAACATGCCGCTTCCCTTGGCAATGACGGTCGCTTTGGCACCGACCTTTTTGTTGTTTTTGACAGTGAAGGTCAGATACTCCCTGCCGATGGAGATACCGTCCGGACTGTACGCGGTGATGGAGCCGTGCCGGTAGCCGCTGTAGGTAAGGGATATGTATTGCGTGTAGCTTCCCTTGGCCTGCGACACCTTGATTCTGTCACTGGCGTTGCCGGGCATGGCGCCCTTGACATTGTAGGTGCCGGTCTCAGGGACGGTAAATTGGATATAGCCGTCCGCGATCGCTTTTTGCAGGGAGATCGGCTTGGGGGAAAGCTTCAACTGCACGTTGGCGGAGGGATCGATGCCGATACCGCAATAGCGGCTGCCGCCCATTGTGAAGGAAATAAAGGTTTTGCCGGTGGTGACATAGCCGCTGTAGCCCTTTCGCACCCGCACGTCATAATTGCCGTCGCAGCTCCCGTCGGACAGCAGTCGGATGCCGGCGCGGTTCCCGGCGTCGGTCAGAAGCACTTCCGCGCTTTTACCAAAATCTACGTCCTTTTTATCCAGCTTAAAAAAGCCTGCCTTTAATTTCAGACCGGTAATCTTTACAGTGCCAGCAACGCGCATCGTCCCATAATATCCTTTTGCGGAGACCGGACTGATCTGCACTTCGTACTCATCGGCGGCGTAGGCGCCTCCCTCATACCAGTACCCCCGATATTTTCCAATAAAGCGCACGGTATAATCCTCTCCGAAGGTCAGTACCTTGCCGGCGATGTCAGTCACAGTGATCTGAAAATCAGTCGGTCTGTAGATTACGGGGATCCCGTTTGCATCTGTCACAAAGGGCAGAGCTTTTTTGCCGATGCGGATTTTCATTTGGGCAAAATCCAGACTGGCGTCGTCCGTCAACAGAAACTGGTGCGGGGAGGTCGGATCGAGGGTTGGCATCACGGTACCGGACTGTCCCTTCGGATCAAAGGCGTCAAAGTCCTTGCTGTCTCCGTCCGAGCTGACCGGCGAAGCGTCATAAGCAGCACCACAGTAGTTGCCGATGCCCCGGATGACACAGAGACAGTTGGCAGAAAAAGCTGCCGTAGTGTCAGTGGTTTCCGCTATTTTGCTGGGAAGCTGGTTGGCATCCGTGACGTTCTGCAGCACCCAGCAGTTCATTGTGGTATCCCAAAGATAAAACTCCGATGTATAGTCCTTACCCGCCTTCAAGGTGTGGATAAAGGAGGTCGTAGCGTTTATTTTCCGCGAGGTGCTGTCATACCCGTAGGTGTAAAATTCCTTGGTCACTTTAGGAGTCTTGATCTTGGAAGTAAGTTTTCCGTTCTTGAGTAAATAGCTGCTGTCATATCCTGACAAAACAGCTTTGGCGGAAGCAGTATAAGTGGAGGGGGCGCTATTGGCGCTGTCACTGTAACTGCTGTTTTCGATTGCGGTGGAATAAGTTATGTCTTCCGAAGCTCCCAGACTTACAGGGAGAATGTCGAAATAGACTTCTGCCGAGAAGCCTTTATAGTTTCCCTTGCCTGTGATGATCGCTTTGGGGCGCTTATTGTTTTCCGACGATGAATAGAGACTTGTATAGCTGCCTTGGCTGCCATCTGCGCTTTCACGGATAAGCCGCATGGAGGCGTTCACATTGTTTTTATAGCTGACGGTGTAATCCTTGCCGATGGTCAGCGTTTTCCCGTCTTCGGCAAGATAGACGGACAGCCGCAGATCCGCCGCCTGTTTTTTGGCGTTCACTTTTGTGCCGACGGCGACATGGGCGCGACCGTCATAGTGTACGCTGGGAATTGTTGTAATATATAGTCCGTCCGCAACAGCTTTACTAAGCTGGGCAACAAAGTGGTAGTCACTGGTGCCGGAGAGCAGGAAAGCGTGGGAAGTGCCTTTATATTCATAGGTTGAGGCGTCCGGGTTTAAGAAGGTCGGACAGTCACTGTAGCTGCGGACATAAGTCTCGTCGTCATCCGCGGAGACATTGAAGCTGTCGGTATAGACGCTCCAACCCACCAGCTCGGTCTGTTCAGAGGAACTCGCGAGGAACGCGTCTACCTGCGCTTTTATACCGGATGTACCTGTCCAATCGCTGTAATCGTCGACAGCCTTTTGGGTGCCGTATTGTTGTTCAAAGCGCCAGCTTCTTTGTTCACCGTCGTTATTTACGGTGAAGGTAACATAATAGTGGGACTTTTCCGCCGGAACATCGCCGAAAATATTTCCCACAAGCTCGGGCTCGGCATCTGCCCCTGAGACGTCGGGTGATAGACATGCGTCGGATCCGGAGACATCGGGCGATAGACATGCGTCGGATCCGGAGACATCGGGCGATAGATTTACGTCCGGCTCCGAGACGTCACCGGAAGAGATAAAGCCGGTTTCGCCGGAAACGTCATAGTCACCATCGGAAGTGGCAAAAAGCACTTGATCATGGATAGAGAAGATCAGGGCTGCGCAAAGCACACCGGAGAGAGCCCGGCGCAAACGGTGTCTGTATGTTGGTTTCATTTTCATCCTCATTTTTCTCCTTCTATCTGAATATCCGGGAGCCGCCTTGTCAGCGCCTCCTTCAACTGCTCCAGCTTCTTGCCTGTGTCAATAGCACCATTCATCAAAATCTCACCATTGGCATTCCTCCAGTCTACGAAGAAAGAAGCTGACAGCGGATTTGTGCCCATAGATTTCGTCTTGCTGTAATGCATGGAGCGGATGTCTGACATTTTAATAAAACGGTAGGTGAGGTCGCCATTCACCTTATATTTTTTTCCAAGGTAATCCTCGGTGCCGAACACTGAATCCCCCATATCGTTTATGATCTCAAACAGCGGCGCTATACTCATCTGCGCGTCAAACCGCTCAACCTCCTCCAGTGTCAGGAGCAGGGTGTTTAAGTTGTCCCTCGTGGTCTTAGCCGCGTCTGTTTTCTTCGCTCTATTCGTCAGTATCAGTACAAAGAACACTATAAAAACAGGAATTCCCAACAGAAACAGCAAACTGCTTTTCGCCTGCGGACTGTTCCCGGCTCCTCCGTTCATCATTGCCAGTCCCGCAAAGGTCAGAAACATAACCGGCAGAATAATAAAGAGGATTTTACTCTTATTCTTATTGCCTGTCTGCCGCTTTCCCTGTACCTCCTGTT
>JAFVAO010000057.1 GCA_017480445.1 Lachnospiraceae bacterium | reverse complement strand
GACACCTACTCCTTAAAGGAAGCTTCGGAGGACGAAATCAAGACAGTGGAGCAGGGAACGGAATGAGCCGCAGAAAGAGGAGGGCAGACGATGGAACAGTATGATTATGATGTTGCGATCATCACGGCGGTGACCATCGAGACGGAGAGTGTAAAACGCTGCTTTACGGATTGGAGAAAAATATCTTTTGATAACGACGAAAAGGTGCAGGATTTTGTGACAGAGTTTGAGAGCGTGTCAGGTAAGCGGCGTCTGGTCACATGCCAGCAGATGCAGATGTGGATGACCGCTTGCACACTGGCCTGCCAGAAGCTGATCGAGCATTTCCGGCCCAGATATCTGATCATGACGGGGATCGCCGCCGGGATAGGCGGGGATTCACAGCTATACGGGGATGTGATCGTGCCGGATGTGATCTGGGATTATTCCACGGGAAAGTTTGTGGGAAAGGATGAGTCCGAGATCCGTTTCGGGGATGTTGGCTTTTTGCCGAGACCGTCTTTCCTGCGCATGGATGAGGATATGGCTGTGCTGATGAAGAGTATTTCTGAATCGAAGGACCACGAATTCAAGGTGCATATCGGGATGATGGCCTGCGGGAATTCCGTGGTGGCAAACAAGGACTATGTGGATACGAGAGTGCGTGCGCTGATGCCGGAGACGGCCGGGCTGGATATGGAGTCGTACAGCGTGTTCTACACGGCGCAAAACTGTACGCGACCCCGTCCCAAGGCGTTGGTGATCAAGAGTATCTGTGACTATGCCAACACGGAAAAGTCTGACCAGTACCAAAAGTTTGCGGCATATACCAGCAGTGAGTTTGCCAGATGGCTGATGGAGAATCGGTTAGACTATGAGTAAGAAATGAGAGCGGCGAGCCGGCATATAAGATCATGGATTTCGGAACAGGGTTCTGAGGAAAGGAAAGCGCTTATGTTGAATCAGTATATGGCAATGGCGATTGAAGAGGCCAGACAGGGAATCCGGGCAGGGCATGGTGGGCCGTTTGGCTGTGTGATCGTGAAGGATGGGAGTGTGATCGGAAAGGGGCATAACGAAGTTATCAACCAACGTGATCCGACCTGTCACGGTGAGATCATGGCGATACATAATGCCTGCAGGACGATCCGGTCTCATGACCTTAGCGGATGCGAGCTATATACAACAGCTGCGCCGTGTCCGATGTGCGCTGGTGCGATCCAATGGGCAAACATCAAAAAGGTGTACTATGGCTGTGCCGTTTCCGACACGGATCAGATCGGGTTCAGGGATCAGATTTTTTACGAAGAAACGGATAAAGCTTTTGAAGAGATGGATCGTGAGGAATGCCTGAAAGTTTTTACGGAATATTATGCAATGCAGGATAAAACAATATATTAGCGGGGCAGACCGGATGTGGATAAGGGATTTGTGTTTTCTATCAGATGTGAATGATAAAGAAGGAGGAAAAGACTGATGAAGTTATTATTTTACGCAGCAAAGGTGTACGACAAGAAGTCTTTTGGATTGATTCTGGGGCAGTTTCCGGAGGTTGAGATCGAGTATATCGATCATGAACTGGAGCCCAGGTCGGCAGCGTTGGCGAAGGGATATGACGCAATCTGCGCGTTTGTGAGCGCCGATGTGGGTGCGGAGACGCTGCAGACACTGTATGACTGCGGTGTGAAGATCGTGCTGATGCGGTGCGCGGGCTTTAACAACGTGGATGTGGAGAAGGCGAAAGAACTGGGTATCATTGTGAAGCGTGTGCCGGGATATTCTCCGGAATCTGTGGCGGAGCTTGCCATGGGGCTGGCATTGGCAGTCAACAGAAGACTTTACAAGGCATATAACAAGGTGAGAGAGAACGATTACAGCTTGAAGGGACTGCGCGGCGTGAATTTCTACCAGAAGACCGCAGGTATCGTGGGAACAGGAAAGATCGGTGCGGCGATGTGCCGGATCTGCCGCGGTTTCGGGATGCGCGTGATCGCATATGACGTGTATGAGAACCCGGCGCTGAAGGATTTTGTGGAATATGTGTCATTGGATGAACTGCTTGCGCAGAGTGACCTGATCTCGCTACACTGTCCGCTGATGGATTCTACCTACCATATGATCAACCTGGAAAGCATCAAGAAAATGAAGGATGGAGTGATCCTGGTGAACACTTCCCGAGGCGCGCTGGTTGACACAAATGAGCTGATCGAGGGCATCCGGATGCGGAAATTCCTAGGCGTTGGCCTGGATGTGTATGAGGAGGAGACCGGGAATGTGTACGAGGACCGTTCTGACGATATCATGGAGCATTCCGTGACGGCAAGACTTCTGGCGTTCCCGAATGTGATGATTACTTCCCATCAGGGCTTTTATACTATGGAGGCGCTTGCGGCGATCGCGGAGACTACGCTGCAGAATCTGATGGACGCAAAGGAAGGCACACGAAACGGAAATGATGTAGCATAAAAGAAACGGATCGACAAGATTTGTAAAAAGCAGAGTGAAAGTCGCAGGGTGAAAATGGTGAGAATGAGAACAATAAAAGTAAGTCGGGTATTATGGGTGATTTGGGCAGGGGCGGTATTGCTGTGCACAGCTTGCGGGCAAAATAGCGGCACAACAAGTGCGTCTGTGGCACAACAAGCAGAATCTTCTGGGGCGGATACTGCGACGGAGACTTCTGCAGAAGCAGTGATGGAGACCGCAGCCCAAACGGCAGATATGGTGTCTCTTGTGGGAGTTGTTACCTATACCGGCGGCGTTGAGGATGAAGCGTTTAATCAAAGTGCGTGGGAGGGATTGCAGCGATTCTCCGGCGAGACAGGCTGTGAAACGGTATTTTATGAGTCTGCCTCGGAGACGGATTTTGCACAGCATATGGATGAGCTGGTTGAAAATGGCGGGGATCTCTGCTGGGGCATCGGTTATAGTTGCGCCGGGGATCTTTTGAAAAAGGCGAAGAAATATCCGGATGTCTCTTTTGCAATCATTGATTACGCTTACGCGGAAACCCCTGACAATATGACCGGTGTGGTGTTCCGATCGCAGGAGTCTTCTTTTCTGGTAGGATATATCGCGGCAAATATGACAAAGACAGACAAGGTCGGATTCGTGGGCGGTGAGTCCAATGCGGTGATCGAGCAGTTTCAGTACGGGTATCAGGCGGGCGTGGCGTATGCGGAAAAGCAGCTGGGGAAAACCGTTGAGGTGGAGGTCTGGTATACGGGCAGCTTTGATGATCCATTTCAGGGGAAGGAGCTGGCAAGCTCCCTTTATGAGGAGGGGTGTGACATTGTGTTTCAAGCGGCAGGCGCGAGCGGGATCGGCGTGATCGAGGCGGCGCAGGAGACAGGGAATTATGTCATCGGCGTCGACAAGGATCAGTCGTATCTTGCGCCGGAGCATGTGCTGACCAGTGCCATAAAAAATGTCAATCAGGCGATTTACCGCGTGTCGAAAAATGCGTTTGCGGGTGAATCCATCGGCGGGAAGACGCTTAGTCTGGGGTTGGAGGAAGGCGCTGTGGGCGTGAGCGAAGAGCATGCGCTCTATGGAGATGAAATCTATGAGCAGGTGCTGCAGCTGCAGGATGAAATGATCGCAGGCAGAATGATTCCTCCGTCCAACCAAACAGAATATGAGACGTTTTTAGATAGTCTCTACCAGAGATAGTCGGAAACAGAAAGGGAGTTCGTCTAAACAGAAAGGGGAGAAAGTTCATAAATTCACAGCGCTTTTGGGAGAAAATACCGAAAAAACGCTAGAAAATACCGAAAAATTGCACTAACATAGGCCTATGAACAATAAATCCGTGGCATCATCGCATAAAGGAGGATATCGACATGATTGAAATTCTGATTGATAAGCTCTATAAAAACGATCGCACAGAAGAGCCCTGTTACATAGGGATTCCGGTGAAGGAAGGCGTGCTGCGCGACACAGAGCGCGTCCGTGTACTGCAGGATGGAAAAGCAATTCCTTTGCAGACCAAGGTGACGTCCCGGCATAAGGATGGTTCTGTGCGCTTTTTATTCTTACGGTTTCTGGCGGATCTGCCCGGCAACTGGAAGGTGACGCTGCAGTGTGATCTGGAGGCTGCAGGGGCAGAGGAGGAGCAGCGTAAGCTCTGGGAGCAGGTTCCGGGTGTGGTTGTGGAGAAATGCGGGGAGGGCCTGGAGGTGCGCACGGCGTGTGGTGCCGGTCGGCAGACTTTTTCATTCCGGGTGCAGGACCAGAGCGACGGTATTTTTGAGACGGTGTGCGCGCAGGGGCGCACGTATGGCAAAGAGCAGTTTGTCGGACCGCTTTTAAAGGACGGCAACGGACAGGAATATCAGGTGCGCATCGGACAATGGCAGATTATCGAGCAGGGACCGGTGTGTGCGATTCTGAAGGCTAAGGGCAGCAATGTGCCCGCTGCCGGAGGTGGGAAAAACGTAGATTTTGAGATTAAGCTGACAGCCTGGGCGGGGAAACCCTGGGTGGAGGTGTCTTATCGCATCATCAATACCACGGATGAGCCGCTGCATGTGGCGTCGTTGGTGTTTGGCATGAAGCGTGAAGCGAGCGCGGTGTACAGTACGCAGTTTCAACCGATGCAGATCAAGGAGAAATTGGATTCTACCGGCTGCGGTGATCTGGTGAGCGGTGCGGATTTCGGCGAGGGACCGGTCTTCCACGCGCGCGGGGAAGGCGAGGCCAGACAGGTGATGGCGCTTGCACCGGTATCGGGCGTGCGGACCTGCGTGGGCAGCTCGAATTATCGCACGGATTTTTATGTGGGAAGAGACGGGGCGACCGTCAACCGTGTGGTGGATGCGCAGTGGCTGGTGCGGGAGGCCAACGAACATTTTCCGGAGGTTTTCTACGGTACCTTTTTTGCAGATTGTACGGATGCAGAGGGCGGCGTCTGCGCGACGATTTTTCAGGCGCAGCAAAATTATCCCAAGGCTGTGCAGGCGGATGAGACAGGGCTGCTTGTGATGCTGGTGCCGGAACAGGTGGAGCGTGTCGTCATGCAGAGCGGCATGTCCAGAGAGCAAAAGTTTTTATTGCATTTTCATGATGCGGAAGAGCCGCTGGACCGGATCAATGACCGCAGCCTGATCTATCAGATGCCGGACAGACCCTACGTGTCTCCGAAGGTGCATGCGGAATCAGGCGTATGGCTGGACATGTTTGCCTCCAAATTGGATTTTGCGGTGGAGCAGAATCTGGTGGCGCGGGCGGATGGGCACTGCCGCGCGTACGGCATGCTGAATTTCGGCGATTCCTACGATGCCGGTTATACGGCCCAGGGAAGAGGCGGCGGCAAACTGGTGTGGTGCAATAACGAATATGACTATCCGCACGCCTGTGCACTGTTGTATGCACGCACCGGCATCCGTAGATTTCTGGATTATAATATTGCTTCCAGCAGTCACTGGATGGATGTGGATGTCTGCCACTATCACACAGATCCGCTGTATATCGGCGGACAGTGGGAGCATACGGGCGGGCATTGTATCAATGGCGTGATGGTCTGTTCCCACGAATGGGTAGAGGGACTTTTGGATTATTATCACTTTACCGGCGATGAGCGGGGACTGGAGACGGCGCTCGGCATCGGAGAAAATGTGCTGCGGCTGCTTAAGATGCCGATGTATGCGCAGGTAGGAGAGGCCAACGCCAGAGAGACCGGATGGGCTTTGCGCACATTGACGGCGCTCTATGTGGAGACGCGGGATGAAAAATATCTGGGGCAGTGCAGCAAGATTCTGGAGGATTTTCGTGTCTGGGAGAAACAGTATGGCAACTGGCTGGCGCCCTATACGGACAACACGGTGATTCGGGTCGGATTTATGATCTCGGTGGCGATCGGCAGTCTGATGCGCTATTACAGGGAATTCCCTGATCCGGAGCTGAAGGCATTGATGCTACGGGCGGTGGACGATCTGGTGGAGAACTGTTATGTGGAGGAATGGGGCATTTTCTACTATAAGGAACTGCCGAGTCTGAACCGGATCGGGACGAACACCCTGCTGCTGGAATCCCTGGCCATCGCCTATGAACTCTCGGGCGATCAAACCTATTTGCAGTATGGTCTGGTTACGTTCCGCAATGCGATGCGGGATCATCCGTCCCCCATGGTCAGCAGCAAAAAAGCGATGGAAGACGCAGTGATCGCCGGCAATGGCAGCAGTAAAAATTTTGCCCAGAGTATGATTCCGCTCGTGACCTTCTATAAGGCGGCGTCAGAATGCGGGTTGTTATAAATGGGTTGTTATGAGGAGAAAAAAGTTGTAAAATATGTGCTGGCGGAATGTATAGGAGGAATGTGGAAGGCATGTTGGAATGTTTTTACCCGGATGAGGAAGCGGACAGCGCATATACGATTGATTATGAAGCGCTCTACGGGCAGGGGTACCGCGGTGTGATCTTTGACATTGACAATACGCTGGTGCCGCATGGCGCGCCGGCGACAGAGCAGGCGATCGCCCTGTTTGCAAGGCTGCGGGCCATCGGGTTTCACACGCTGCTGTTGTCCAACAACAAGGAGCCCCGGGTCAAGAGCTTCGCGGATCAGGTGGGAAGCGATTATATCTACAAAGGGGGCAAACCCGGCCAAAGAGGTTATGCGCGCGCCATGGTGCGCATGGGCACCCACAGAGGGAATACACTTCTGGTGGGAGATCAGTTGTTTACGGATGTCTGGGGGGCCAAAAACATCGGGATCCGCACGATTCTGACCAAACCGATCCATCCGAAGGAGGAGATTCAGATCGTTTTGAAACGCTATCTGGAACGGATCGTGCTGTATTACTATCACAAAGGAGGCAGCCATGCTGACAATTGACGGATATACCCGCACCTGCGGTCTGATCGGACATCCGGTGGAGCACACACTGTCACCGGTCATTCACAACACGCTGGCGGAATTGACGGGACAGAAATTATGTTATGTGCCGCTTTCCGTGGAGCAAGGGTTTCTGCGGGCGGCAGTGGAGGGCGCCTATGCGCTGAACCTGCTGGGGACGAATGTGACGGTGCCGTATAAGAGCGATGTGATTCCCTATCTGCAGGAGATCGACGGCCTGGCGGAGAAAATTGGCGCGGTGAATACGCTGGTGCGTGTGGACGGCGGCTTCAAGGGATACAATACGGACATGCCGGGCTTGTACCGCGCGATGTGTGCGGATCAGGTGACGGTTCGCGGGGAGCAGGTTGTGATCCTCGGAGCCGGCGGCGTGGCGCGGGCTGTGGCCTTTATGCTGGCAGAGCAGGGGGCGGATCGGATTTTCCTGATGAATCGTACCCTTGAACGGGCGGAGCGTGTGGCGGATGAGGTCAACCGGTCGGCAGGACGGCAGATTGCGGTGCCTGTGCGGATGGACGGGCAGCTGCCGGCAGAGCGCAGATATCTCGCCATCCAGGCGACCAGTGTCGGCATGCATCCGCAGGATGGGGATGTGGCCATCGCAGATCCGGATTTTTACAGGTTGATCCACACGGGCTATGACCTGATTTTCAATCCGCCGAAGACACGGTTCATGCAGCTTGTCGAGGCGGCGGGCGGCAAGGCCTTCAATGGGGCCAAGATGCTCCTCTATCAGGGGATCATCGCGTTTGAACTCTGGACGGGCACGCAGGTGACGGAGGAAATGGCGCAGATTGTGTTTGCGGCAATGCAGGAGAACGGACATGTATGACAAAGGAAAAAATATCGTCCTCATCGGGTTTATGGGCAGCGGCAAGACCACGGTCGGCGTGAAATTGTCCTATCGGCTGCGCAGACCGGTGATCGATACGGATAAACTGATCGAGAGCCGACAGCAGAAAAAGATCAGCGAGATTTTCGCCGAAGAAGGAGAGGATGCATTTCGGCGCATGGAGACGGCGCTTTTGCAGGAGCTCGCCGGACAGGCGTATGAACGGATCTTCTCGGTGGGCGGCGGCACGCCGGTGCGGGAGGAAAACCGACCGCTTCTCAAGAAATGCGGCATAGTGTTTTATCTGCGGGCACAGGCAGAGACGATCTATGGGCGGCTGCAGGGAGATACCACGAGACCGCTTTTGCAGTGCGAGAATCCGCTGGGACGCATTCGGGAGCTTTTGCAGGCGCGCGAGGCGGCCTATGCAGACTGCGCGGATGTGATTCTGGATGTGGACGGTGCCACCGTGGAGGAGCTTGTGGACAGGATAGAGGCGATCCTGCGGGAGACTTACGGAATAGAGTGGAAAGCGGAGGGAGCGACAGAATGAAAATTTTGGTCATCAATGGTCCCAACCTGAACTTTTTGGGGATTCGGGAAAAGAGTGTATACGGTACGCAGGACTATCAGTATCTGCTGGATATGATCGACCGGAAGGCGAAGGAGAGCGGGCAGGAGATTACGGTATTTCAGTCCAACCATGAAGGCGCGATCATTGACCGGATCCAGGAGGCGTATTTTGACGGCACAGAAGGGATTGTGATCAATCCGGGCGCCTACACGCATTACAGCTATGCGATCCGGGACGCGCTGGCGAGTATCACGGTGCCGAAAGTGGAGATTCACATTTCAGATATCACGAAGCGGGAGGAATTCCGGAAGACTTCGGTAACCAGGGAGGCCTGTGATCATCAGATCTACGGCCAGGGGCTGGACGGCTATCTGATGGCGATCGATTTTATCCTGCAATTTCCGCGCTAAATGAGAATGATTTTGCAGGTTCCGCCCGTTTTTCGTATTTTTTTAAATTTCTTTGATAAAATTTCTAAAAAACAGTTGAAATGATTCGGATTTTATAATAAAATATCCGTGAATTATATCGCGAAAATTTTAGGAGGAGTATTTTATGATTTCTGCAGGTGATTTCAGAAATGGTATTACGATTGAGTATGATAACAACGTTTACCAGATTATTGAATTTCAGCATGTAAAACCTGGAAAGGGTGCAGCTTTTGTCCGCACAAAGCTCAAGAATATCAAGAGCGGCGGCGTGGTGGAGAAGACGTTCCGCCCGACGGAGAAGTGCCCTCAGGCGCGTATTGATAGAAAAGATATGCAGTATCTGTATGCGGACGGTGATCTGTATTACTTTATGGACACCGAGAGCTATGATCAGATTGCGTTGAACACAGACACAGTCGGCGACGCGCTCAAGTTCGTGAAAGAGAACGAGATGTGCAAGGTTTGCTCCCACAACGGCAATGTGTTCTCTGTAGAGCCTCCTCTGTTTGTAGAGCTTGATATCACAGAGACCGAGCCCGGCTTCAAGGGCGATACCGCTACCGGCGCGACCAAGCCCGCAACCGTTGAGACCGGTGCGCTTGTATATGTGCCTTTGTTCGTGGAGCAGGGAGATAAGATCAAGATCGATACCAGAACCGGTGAGTATCTCTCCCGCGTATAAGGCTGCTGCGGTTTTTCTTTCATAAACAATGCAATGTAAGACAATGTTTTACCCATGTGTGGGAAGGACATTGTCTTTTTTGTCCTTTGCGCACAGGAACAAATATGAAAAAAGAAGGAGAAACCTATGGGAAAAAATGAAATTTGCACAGATATCAGGAGTTTTGCGGAATGTGTCTGCAAGCTGGTATCCAAACAGTTGGGGGAAGAAGGACAGGTAAAGCTGCAGGAAGTGATGAAGAACAATGGCGTGCTGCTGCAGGGACTGATCATACTGACGAAGGAGCGGAACCTGTCTCCGACGATCTATCTGAATCCTCTGTGGGAGCTGTATTGCGGCGGAACAACGGTGGAACAGATCGCGGAGAAGGTGCTGGATATTTACAGGCAGGAGATGCCGCAGGAAAGTCTGGATATGTCGTTTTTCCGGGATTTTGAAAAGGTGCGCGGGCGCATCTGTTATAAGCTCGTCAACGCCCAGAAGAATGAGACATTGCTGGAGCAGGTGCCCCACGTGGATGTGCTGGATTTGAGCCTCTGTTTTTATTACGCGTTTGAGAATGCCAAGCTGGGGCCGGGGGCGATTCTGGTCCGCAATGATCACATGGAGATGTGGGATGTCTCCACGGAGACGCTGATGCGGGAGGCGCGGGAGAATACCTCCAGACTGTATCCGTGGAAGCTGTGCACAATGGGAGATGTGCTGAAGGAATACACGGGCAGCCGCCTGGATGTGCCCATGTATGTATTGAGTAACGAGCAGGGATTTTACGGCGCCTCGTGCATGTTTTACCCGACGTTATTGCAGCAGATCGCAGAGAGGATGCATGAAGATCTCTATATCCTGCCAAGCTCCATTCACGAGGTGATCCTCATGCCGCGCAGCGAAGTGCCGGATGCGCACAAGGTGCAGCATATGATACGGGAAGTCAATTTGACACATGTGGATCCGGAGGAAGTCTTGTCTGATCATCTGTATTTCTATCAATTTCGGGATAATCGCATAGATATCGTTTCGATATATCGATAGCCAGCCAGGGTCATTCCGTTTTTTTGCTTAATACTTTTTTTATAAAATGCAGGTAGACAGGAAATCACTTTTATGATATGATAATCAGGGTGATGTAACAAAGTTGTAACATTTTGCGTCCGTAGTCTAATGGATAGAACGAAGGCCTCCGACGCCTTTAATGCAGGTTCGATTCCTGTCGGACGCATTTACATCACCCTGATTTTTTGAGAGGATATTTTATGTTAAAAGATAAATTCAATGCAATACGGGATTATGTGATGAAGAATTATAATATTCTTCTCTCCGTAGGAATCATTTTTGTGGTGGCTGTAACGGTTGCTTTTGCGTTGGGTGCAGCCAGCCAGAGGAAGGCGAAGGATATTCGGCCTGAGGAGGAGAGCTCCAGCGAAGTTGTCGTAGAAGATGTTCCGCTCGTTGAGAATGAGGACAGCGCGATCAAAGAGCTGATTCTGACGTATTACAACGCGCAGGCACTGGGAGATATTGACACCATCAAATCGGTTTGCGACGAGGTCTCGGATCTGGAGGTTCTGTCCTATCAGGAGAAGGCCAATTATATCGAGTACTATCCCAAGATTGAGATCTACACCAAGCAGGGACTGTATGAGGGCGAGTGGATCGTCTATGTCTATTACAGGCTGACCTTTGTCAATCATGAGGAGGAGTTCCCCGGGTACACATCGCATTATGTGTGTACCGCCGAGGATGGTTCCCTGTATATCAAGAAGACCAACTTCAGCGACGAGCTGAACGAATACACCAGCATGATCTGTGCACAGGACGACGTGGTGGAGTTCAACAACCGCGTGAAGGCAGAGTATGATACGTTCAAGGAGGAACATCCGGAGCTGGCATATTATGCGGATGAGGTCATGGAGCAGATCAATATGAATGTCGGCGTCAAGTGGTCTCAGATGCAGGCGGAGGCGGCTGCGCAGGAGCAGGAAGGCGGCGATGTAAGCGGAGCGGATGCAGTGACGCAGACCGATGGGAATGCATCGGACGAGCCGGTCTATGCGTTTGCGACGACGACCGTAAATGTCAGAAGCTCCGACAGTGAGCAGGCAGACCGGATCGGCAAGGCCACCGGCGGCAGCAAGGTGCAGGTGCTTGAGCAGAAGGTGAACGGCTGGTCCAAGATCCTGCTGGAGGGCAAAGAGGGTTATATCAAGTCGGAATATCTGCAGTTAGAGGAGAGTGCAGCCGGACAGGCCTCCATCGGAACCGTGAAGGCGACTACCAATATCAACGTGCGCGCATCGGCCAGCGAGACGGCATCGAAGCTTGGCGTGTTGGCCGGCGGAGACACCGCGGAGCTCATTGCGGTAGAGGGCGACTGGTGCAAGATCAAGTATAGCGGTAAGGTCGGCTATGTGAAGGGCGAGTATGTCCAGAAGCAATAAGCCGAGGGTAGAAGGAGCATGAGCGTACAGACAAAACAGTATATTTCCAAAGCCATATTACTCAGCATCACCATGGGGGTGATGCTGTGTGTTTTTGAGCCATTACAGCTGTATTTCATGAATCTGGAGGATTATTGGTTTGATTTCTATAATCTGTTTCCGGTTTGTATGATGATGGGAGCGGTATTGGCGGCGGCGAGTGTGATCGCTTTGATCATCGCATATCTGATACGGCCGAAGCTTGGACAGGCGGCGTATCTGCTCTATGCGGTGGTCTTTTTGTGTACCTATGTGCAGGGGAATTATCTGGCAGGCAACCTGCCGGTTCTGGACGGCAGTGCGGTCGACTGGGGCAATTATGCGTATCAGCGCAAGTATACGATTCTGTTGTGGCTGATTGTGGCCGGCGTTACGGCGGTGCTTCTGTACAAAAAGAAGGCTGAGTTCACGATGCGGCTGTATCATGGTCTGACAGCGCTGATTCTGGCTGTTTTGGTGGTCACCTGTGTCATAACGGGCATTTCGCGGAACGGTCTGATCGATAAGGGAGATCTGACGGTGACGACGGATCATTTTTGGTCCATGTCCCAGGAGGGACAAAACTACGTGATTTTCCTGGTGGATTCCATTCGCGGCAGGGAAATGAACCAGCTGCTTGAGGAGGATCCACAGGTGTGGGAAGCGCTGAAGGATTTCACTTACTATGACAACACCGTGGTGGGATATCCGCTGACGTATTACTCGATTTATTACATCATGGGCGGCGACTGGTATGAGTGTGATGAACCGATCAATGATTACAAGACCAATGTGCTGTTGCATGCGCCGCTGTTTCAGGAGATGGAGGCGCGGGACTATACGCTGGATCTGTACACGTTGGAGATGCCCTTTTTGGACAATGACGGCTTCTATCGGTTTGGCAATTTTGTGAGAGCGCAGGGGCGTTTTTCCTCCTACTGGAAATTCATGAAGCTGCAGCTGCGGCTCGTGGGACTGAAATATGCGCCCTATGATCTGAAAAGCCGCTGTCTGGCGCTGCCGGATGAATTTGATGAGCTGAAGGAGATCCGGGATGTGGACAGTCGGATCTACTCTCCGGAAAACGAATTTTTCCTGTCATTACTGCAGGAGGATGTGCAGTATGTCCAGGGCAATACCTTCAAATTCATCCATATCAACGGGGCGCATGCACCGTTTCTCTACAGCAGAGATCTGCAGCTGCTTACAGAGGAGACAGACTATGAGGAAGCGGTGGAAGCGGCGATAGCCATGACCGGACAATATCTTCAGAAGCTAAAGGACAATGGCGTGTATGACAACACGGCGATTGTGATCCTGTCGGATCACGGATACAACAGCGAGCCCTACGAAGGGCTTACCTATAATCCGTATGACAGACAGCACGGTGTTTTGTTTATGAAGGGCTTTGGAGAGCGGCATGATGCGCTGCGGGTGGACAATGCGCCGATTGCACACGGCGATCTGCAGGACGCTTATATCAAGCTTGCGGACGGCAGCAGCGGCGATGCGGTTTTCCCGTTCCGGGCGGGAGACGAGAGGGCGCGGCGGTTTCTGTGGCACACACGCTATGACTCACTGCATCTCGAGGAGTATATGCAGACGGGACAGGCCTATGATATGGAGACGCTGTTGCCGACGGGACGGATTTATGAGTGGCCGGAAGGGCTGGTGCAGGATGCAAAATAAAAGGCGAATTGTGCAAAATGCACGAAGCTGAATGAGTTTTTGCCCCAAAACTTTTACGCTTTGATTCGATAAAGTGTATTGAAAAAAATGCAAAAGGCTTATATAATAAGTGCATAAGGACAAAGGTGTCTGAGACTAAGGGGCGTCTTTGTCCTTTTGTCATGGAAAACCTGAAAAACAATAAATTTTTAAAGGAGGACATGAAGATGTCGTATGTTGATGAGGTCTATGATTTAGTTGTTGCGAAGAATCCCGCACAGCCCGAGTTCCATCAGGCAGTGAAAGAGGTTCTGGAGTCTCTGAGAGTTGTGATCGAGGCAAACGAGGAGAAGTATCGTAAGGATGCGCTGCTCGAGAGAATCGTTACACCGGAGAGACAGATTCTGTTCCGTGTTCCCTGGGTGGATGACAAGGGTCAGGTGCAGGTTAACAACGGTTTCCGTGTACAGTTCAATTCTGCGATCGGACCGTACAAGGGAGGTTTGAGACTTCACCCTTCAGTAAATTTAGGTATCATCAAGTTCCTTGGTTTTGAGCAGATTTTCAAGAATTCTCTGACCGGACTGCCTATCGGCGGCGGCAAGGGTGGTTCTGATTTCGATCCCAAGGGTAAATCCGACAGAGAGGTAATGGCGTTCTGCCAGAGCTTCATCACGGAGCTTTACAAATACATCGGCGCTGACACAGACGTTCCTGCGGGCGACATCGGAACCGGCGCAAGAGAGATCGGATACATGTATGGTCAGTACAAGAGACTGACCGGTCTGTATGAGGGCGTGCTGACCGGTAAGGGCTTAAGCTACGGCGGCTCTCTGGCGAGAACCGAGGCGACCGGTTACGGTCTGCTGTATCTGGTAGAGGAGATGCTCAAGTGCAACGGCAAGGAGCTGGCAGGCAAGACCGTCGCTGTATCCGGTGCCGGCAATGTAGCAATCTACGCAATCCAGAAGGCACAGCAGCTCGGTGCGAAGCCTGTGACCTGCTCCGATTCCACCGGTTGGATCTACGATCCCGAAGGAATCGATGTAGCGCTGCTGAAGGAAGTAAAGGAAGTGAAGCGCGCAAGACTGACCGAGTATGCGGCTGCAAGACCTTCCGCACAGTATCACGACAAGGCCAAGGAAGGCACCAACCAGTGGTCTGTCAAGGTTGACATCGCACTTCCCTGCGCAACCCAGAATGAGCTGAACCTTGAGGATGCGAAGACGCTGGTTGCAAACGGTGTATTTGCAGTAGCAGAGGGCGCGAACATGCCTACGACCATGGATGCTACCGAGTACTTCCAGAAGAACGGCGTTCTGTTCTGCCCCGGCAAGGCGTCCAATGCAGGCGGTGTTGCTACTTCCGCTCTGGAAATGAGCCAGAACAGTGAGAGACTTTCCTGGACCTTTGAGGAAGTGGACAGCAAGTTGAAGAACATCATGGTCAACATCTTCCACAATCTGGATGACGCTGCAAAGAAGTACGGTCTGGAGGGCAACTATGTGGCAGGCGCGAACATCGCAGGCTTCCTGAAGGTTGCTGAGGCGATGACCGCACAGGGAATCGTGTAACAGGCGTTTCTCAGCGTAATAAAAATAAATCAAAGAGCCGGTGTATGAATCGCTGTTCGGATGATTCATACGCCGGCTTATTTTATAGTTCGTTCAGTGCAAACCGCATCACTACCGGATTGTGATCCGTATATTGATACGCGGTATCAATGTTCTGGACATAAGAGCAGGTCACATTGTCGGAGACGATAAAACCGTCCAGGATGACGGTGAAGCTCTCCGGCGAGTAGGGAATGTTGGTATAGCGCGTGGACGATACCATTCCTTCCGCGTAATCCGTGCACTTGCGGAAGCCCTCCGGAATGATCTCATCCGGGAACGGATTGCACCAGGAGTACGTCTTGTCGGTCCCGGGATTGAAATATTCCTTGGAATTGACGAGAAAATCATGGTTGAAATCGCCGCCGCAGATCACGTAATTCCCCTGCTCGTATTCTTTTTGCATGTCGGCAAATAACATCTCCAGCTGTGCATTTCCCTGCGCGGCATCCGTGCCATAGGCAGACAAATGGGTGTTGATCAGGATCAGCTCCCTGCCGTTCTCCACAGGGATGCGGGAGATCGAGTAGCAGCGGTCCAGATCCAGAATCTTCTTGAAATCGGTCGCAATCGGCAGGCTCCTGCGCAGCGACGAAGTGATCTGCAGACGGCTGAGCGTGAGCAGACCGGAATTGGACGCCCCGTGAGGCGCAAGGGGAGGGTACATCAAATAGGCGGAGTGGTAGTTTTGGGCGAAGACGTTTGTGTAGCTGTCCTGTTCGGCAAAACGTGCAGCGAGCAGTGCCGCCTCGTCCACGTGATAGCTCCTGGTGGAATCCGTGTCCACCTCCTGGTAGAGCGCGAAATCCGGTGAGAAAGAGAGCGCCGTATCTGCAGTGCCGTTTACGCAGGTGAGCACGCTTTCCCTGGAGCGCGCGCGGCTCTCCTTGCCCTCGTCCATGAAAAAGGTATAGTCCGCCGTGTAGGCGCCGAAACCGATGTTGTAGGTGACGATGGTATAGAGCACATCCGTCCTGGCAGCTTTGTCTGACGGATTTTTTACCTCCAACGCCAGATTATCCTTGATGCGGGAATAGGTGAGGAAGACATAGCTCACATAACCGATGACGATCAAGAGGATCAGACCGACGGCTTTGAGGAGCAGTTTCCACCAAGTGAAGGGATGGTTATTTGAAGATTTTGTCGGGTGCATATATAGATTCACTCCTTTGTCTCTGTAATGGGTTTTAGGCAATTGCGAAACACAGTTACTGTATAAATGTCATTGTGCACATTGTATATGCCATCGCAGGCACGCTCTCGCTGCATGTAAAACGCAGCGGTACTAAGATCGCACAGTACGCGATCTAAGTGCCGGCGTTTTCCAAGCGCCTGCTTATGGAATATACAATATGCCCAAT